>JAKEHX010000168.1 GCA_022614795.1 Planctomycetaceae bacterium
AGAGCCGGCGAAACTCGAGGCGGATCATCCCGCTGCGGACGCAGCTTCCCCTCGCCCCCTTGCCACCGCACACCGGCCCCTCCGGTCGGCACGGGCTGAATTTGTCGAGCGCACGCGGGGACAACCACTAATGATGATGATAAAGCCGACCATCGTCATTGAAGAGGAAAAGGACGAGCCACTCGTCATTGAAGAGGAAAAGGACGAGCCACTCCTGCTGCCGCTATCTCAAAAAGACCCGCAAAATCCGGCTCCCTGATGAGCCGCGAGAATTGACATTGCCGGTAAACCTCTCACAATGGCCAGTAGCGGCGAAATGCCTTGCCGCTACTGGTTTTTTGTTGCGAGTGGGTTGCGGGCGGCATCCGGCACGTGTTTCCGACGAGCCACTGCCCGGCAGCCGTAGCGGAAGTCGCCAGACTTCCGGCGCATCAAGGAAACGGAACTCTGGCGCTTTTCCGCTACTAGCGCGGGGACGGCAGATTCCACGGACGGGGGCAGCAGGTCGCCATCGCGCGCCAGGGTGAAGCGCGAGGGCCCCATCAAGAAAGGGTTTGTACGTGGCACGCAAAGGCGACTTTACTGAGATCCTGCTCCGCCGTCGGATCATCAGCCAGGACCAGCTCAACGAGGCCCGTCAGGTCTCCAAGGAACAAAACACCAGCCTCGCCGAATGTATCATCAAGCTCGGCTATGCGTCGGGCGAAGACGTGATGCGGGCCGTCGCCCAGGAGCACGGCCGCGATTTCGTCGACTTGACGGAAGTGACCATTCCCGAAGCGATGATCGAACTCGTCCCGGAGTCGGTCGCCCGCGAAAACGTCATCCTCCCGTTGGCCGAAGAAGAGGACGCGCTGAAGGTCATCGTCAGCGACCCGTACGACATCGATACGGTCGAAAAACTGCGGTTTATCCTCAATCGCCGCATCGAAATCGCCCTGGCCCCGCGCGACAAGATCCTGGAGGCGATCAACAAGTATTACAGCCAGATCGAAGGCGAATCGGCCGACTCTGTCCTCCAGGAATTCACCGACACGGCCATCGACTTCACCGAGACCGCAACAACGACGACTGGCGTCGGACCCGGCGAACAGATCGATGAGAACAGCGCGCCGATCGTCCGCCTGGTCGATCTGATGATCAAAGAGGCGGTTCAGCTGCGGGCCTCAGACATTCACGTCGAACCCTTCGAAGAGGTGGTCCGCATTCGCTATCGCATCGATGGGGTCCTGCACAAACGGGACAGCCCGCCCCGCCGACTGCTCGGGGCCATTGTCTCCCGCATCAAGATTCTGGCGAAAATGGACATCGCCGAGAGGCGTCGCCCGCAGGACGGCCGCATCAAAATCACAGCTGGCGACAAGGATTTAGACCTCCGCGTCAGCATCATTCCGACCAACCACGGCCAGTCGGTCGTGATGCGCATCCTCGACAAGGACAACATCAAGGTCGGGATTCGCCAGCTCGGACTCTCGGAAGACAACTTTCAGCAGTTTACCCAGCTTATCCGCCGCCCCAACGGCATCATTCTGGTGACCGGGCCGACAGGCTCGGGCAAGACGACCACCCTCTATGCCGCCCTGAACGCCCTCAATCGGCCTGATCGAAAGATCATTACGGCCGAAGAGCCGGTCGAGTACTACCTGCCTGGCATCAACCAAGTGGAGGTGAAGCACGCCATCGGGCTCGACTTTGCCCGCATCATCCGGTCCATGCTGCGGCAGGCGCCGAACATCATCCTCGTTGGAGAAATGCGCGACCAAGAGACATCATCGATGGGAATTCAGGCTTCGCTGACTGGACACTTAGTTTTTAGCACTCTACACACGAACGATGCGCCCAGTGCTGTGACACGTATGGTCGATATGGGCGTACCCAACTATCTGGTTGCTTCCAGCGTCATTGCGGTGCTCGCCCAGCGGTTGGTGCGCCTGGTCTGCTCCAAGTGCAAGCAGCAGATTCAGCTTCCAGAAAGCGTCATTCGCGATGCCGGCATCCCGGCCAAATTGGCCGCCAAGGCCCATTTCTCAAAAGGCAAGGGGTGTTCGAACTGCAACAAGGGGGGCTACCGCGGACGGCAGGGGATCTTTGAGCTGATGCTGGTGAATTCCAAGGTTCGCGAGATGATTTTCCAGAACCAGTCGGCCGTCGAGATTCGCAAGCTAGCGATAACTCAAGGGATGAAAACACTTTACGTCGACGGCATTAACAAGGTCATCAAGGGCGCTACCACACTCGAAGAGGTCTATCGCGAAGCCAAGCGCTCGGAGCAAGATGTGATCGCGGGCTAGCTAAAAATGGGGTCAGGTTTCGAGTCTGCTCCGCCTTCCGCTCGTGCCCATCTTGCAATCCGTCGCGTGCCTTTAGTCAACCCTAGAATCCCAAAACTCGACCACAAATCCATCCATTTTGATTAGATTGAAATCCATCGGTCCAACGGGTCCAATTCGGCCCTTGCATTGGCTCCGATTAGTGCGCCGCCAATAATCCGTCAGCCGCGAGGCCCAGGACGATCCATCGAGCTTGGCAGGGGTGATTGGGACGGGCGGACTCATTCTAAATCTTTTTGCACGACCTCCATTCACCCTTCACCGGAACAGAGCATCGTCGGGATTGGACGGGCACGCTTGGCACGTGCAACGACGCCAATCCCTGCCCAATGGCCGCTGACTAATCCCGCGCGCTGGTAGGGTGCTGGTGCGCTGGGGGCGTCGCGGCCGCAAGCTCCTGATGGATCGGCCTCATATGGCAACCATTCTCATCGACAAGCTGCTCCAAGCCTGCGTCAAGCAGGGAGCCAGCGACATTCACATCGTTGTCGGCCAGCCGCCCGTGTTTCGGCTGCACGGCCGCATGCGGAAGCTCGAAACCAAGGTGCTCGAGCCCGATGATTCGGTGGCTCTCATGAAGAGCATCGCCCCGGAGCGGTGCCAGAAAGAACTTCAAGAACGCGGCAGCGCCGACTTTGGCTTTGCGTTCGGCGACCTGGCCCGCTTCCGGGTCTCGATCTTCAAGCAGCGCGGCAACGTGTCGATGGTGCTGCGGCAGATCCCCAACAACATGCTGACGCCGCAGCAGCTCGGCCTGCCGGAAGTGTGCGTCAAGCTGGTGATGCGTCCCAGAGGCCTGTTCCTCGTGACGGGGCCCACCGGGTCGGGCAAGAGCACCACGCTGGCCAGCCTCGTCAACTACATCAACGAGAACGTCGACCACCACATCATCACGATCGAAGATCCGATCGAGTTTTATCATTGGCACAAGAAATCGACGATCAACCAGCGCGAAATCGGCGTCGATGTCCCCAGCTTCTCCGAAGCGATTCGCCGCGCCCTGCGGCAAGACCCCGACGTCATCCTCGTCGGCGAAATGCGCGACCTGGAAACGATCGAAGCGGCCATCACCGCGGCCGAAACGGGCCACATCGTGTTCGGCACCCTGCACACCAACAGCGCCCAGGGCACGATCAACCGCATTATCGACGCCTTCCCCGGCAACTTGCAGGACCAGATCCGCACGCAGCTTTCCACGGCCATCATCGGCGTCGTCGCCCAGACGCTGTGTCCCAAGATCGGCGGCGGCCGCATGGCCGCTTATGAGATCCTCGTGGTCACGTCGGCCGTCGCCAACCTGATCCGCGAAAACAAGACATTCCGCATCAACTCCGCCATTCAGACCGGGGCCAAGTTCGGCATGCAGCTCATGGACGACCACCTCTTCCGCCTGTGGCGCGAAGAGAAAGTCATCCTCGAGGAAGTGCTGGCCAAGGCCCATAACCCCGACGAATTGGCCAAGCGCATAGTCAACGCCCAGCGCGGCATCCTCGACGAAGGCGCCGCCCTGCCGCCGGGCAGCGACGACCCGAATAACCCCAATGCCCCAAAGAAGCCGGTCGGCGGACACTAGATTTCAGATTTCAGATTTCAGATTTGCCAATCTGAACCCTGAACCCTGAAACCTGAACCCTGAAACCTTGAACCTGAAACCTTGAACTGAGTGACTCATGGCCATTCGCCGCATCGGACAGATCTTCGTCGACATGGGCTTCATCTCCGATGACCAGCTCAGCCTGCTGCTCGAAGAACAGCAGCAGCGGCCCGGCACTCTCCTGGGCAAAATCGCCCAGGAGCTGAACATGCTTACCGAAGAGCAACTCGTGCAGTCGCTCTCGGAACAGATGGGCATGCAGATCGTCGACCTCTCCGACATGGAGATCCCGCACAGCGTGCTCATGAAGATCACCGAGTCGATGGCCCAGCTTTACCGCACGATCCCCATCCACTTCGAAGGCAATCGGCTCACCGTCGCCACCTGCGACCCGCAGAACATCACGATTCAGGACGAGCTCCGTTCGCTCCTGGGGCACGACATCAAAGTGGTGATCGCGGCCGAGGGGGACCTGATGAAGGCCCTCGACAAGTATTACGCCTCCGAGAAGGACACGATCGTCAAGATCGTCGATGAGATCGAGGATGACGCGGAGCTGAAGGCCAAAATGCTGGCCGCCGAGGGGGGCAAGCCGCTGGAGCTGGCCGACGTCGAAGCGCTGGCCGACAGCGCCCCGGTCCGCAAGCTGCTCAACATGGTGCTGCTCCTGGCCATCAAAGACCACGCCAGCGACATCCACTTCGAGCCGTTCGAGGACGAATTCCGCATCCGCATCAAAGCCGACGGGGTGCTCTTCGAAATGGTTCCGCCGCCGCGGCACCTGGCGTTTGCCATTACGACGCGCATCAAGGTCATGGCCAACCTCGACATCGCCGAGCGCCGCCTGCCGCAGGACGGCCGCATCGAGTTGACGGTGGGCGGCCACCCCGTCGATTTGCGCGTGGCCGTGCTCCCCACGATGTTCGGCGAAAGCGTCGTGATCCGGGTGCTCGACCGTTCGGTCGTCTCGCTCAACCTGGGCAAAGGCGGCATGGATCCGCCCACGCTCAAGCTCTTCCGTGAGGTCATCGCCCGCCCCAATGGGATCGTCCTGGTGACCGGGCCTACTGGCTCGGGCAAGACGACGACGCTCTATTCGGCCCTCTCGGAGCTCAACAGCCTCGAGGACAAGCTGATCACCACCGAAGACCCCGTCGAATACGACATCGACGGCATCATTCAGATTCCGATCGATGCGGATATCGGAGTCACTTTCGCGGCCTGCTTGCGGGCGATCCTGCGGCAGGACCCCGACATCATCCTCGTCGGCGAAATTCGCGACCTCGAAACGGCGCAAATCGCCGTCCAGGCCTCGCTGACCGGCCACCTGGTCTTTAGCACGCTGCACACCAACGACGCCCCGACCAGCATCACCCGCCTCAAGGACATGGGCGTGCCGGCCTTTTTGATCACGGCCACCGTCGAGGCGATCCTGGCCCAGCGCCTGGTCCGCCGCATTTGCAGCCAGTGCCGCGAGGAGGTCGCGCCCTCCGAGGAGCTGCTCGTCGACCTGGGGATGAAAATCGAGCAAATGGCCGGCAAGCGCGTCTTCCGCGGCCGCGGCTGCGAGGTCTGCAACAACACCGGCTACAAGGGGCGCGTGGGCCTGTTCGAGCTGATGATGATGAACGACCAGCTCCGCGACATGGTCCTGGTCAACACGTCGGTCGATGAGATGCGAAAGGTGGCCCAAAGCTACGGCATGGTCTCGCTCCGCGAGGCGGGAATGAACTTTGCCTTTGAAGGAACGACAACGCTGGATGAGGTTGTACGCGAAACAATTTTGGAAGCGTAATTTAGGAGTGAGTGGTGAGTAGGTGAGTAGGTGAGTGGTGAGTGGTGGATTCAGCTTTCTACCTACTCACCACTCACCTACTCACCACTCACTGACAGAACAAGCACGGGAGCTGTGATATGCCCACATACCAATTCGAAGCCATGGACGCGACGGGGCAGGAGATCAAGGACGTAATCGACGCCCCCAGCGAAGAAGAAGCCCAGGCAACCATTCGCCAGATGGGCTACTTCGTCACCAGGATCTCGGTGAAGAAAGGGCAGCAGGGCAAAGCCGGCGGCCCGGGCGCCAAGAAAAAACGCAGCATGGGCTTCGGCGGCGCCAAGTCCAAGCACCTGGCCCTGTTCACCAAGCAGCTCTCGATTCTCCAGGATGCCGGCCTGCCGATCCTGCGCAGCCTGCGGATTCTGGAAAACCAGCAGAAGCCGGGCCGCCTCAAAAACGCCCTGATGGACGTGGGCGACGAGATCGAATCGGGGGCCACCCTCTCGGAGGCGATGTCCAAATCGCCCAAGGTCTTTAACCGCCTCTACATCAACATGATCAAGGCGGGCGAAGCGGGCGGCGCCCTGGAAGTCATTCTCCGCCGCCTCTCCGAGTTCCTCGACCGGTCCGAATCGCTCAAACGCAAGGTCAAAGGGGCGCTCATCTATCCGATCGTCGTCATCCTCGTCGCCTGCGGCATCTTGACGTTCATCATGCTCAAGATCGTCCCCGTCTTCCAAAAGATGTTCGAGGAGTTCGGACTCGAACTCCCATTGATGACAAAAGTGCTGATCAATATTTCGAATTGGGTCGTCAAGTACGGCTGGTTCTCGATCCCGCTCATTCCAGTCGTGATCTGGCTGTTCATCAAGCTCCTCCGCAAGTTCAAGCACGGGCGGATGGGCTGGGACATGTTCGTGCTCAAATGGCCCATCATCGGCATGCTGATCGAGAAAAACACGATGGCCCGCACGACCCGTACGCTGGGGACGCTCGTGGCCTCGGGCGTGCCCATTCTCGAAGGGCTGACGATCACCCGTGAAACCGCGGGCAACGCCCTCTTCGAGCGGATGTTCGCCAAAGTGACCGACGCCATCCGCGAGGGCGAAACGATCGCCAAGCCGATGGGGGCCAACTCCCGCATGGGCTTCCATCCCGTCACCGCTTTCCTCTGGTTCATGCTCGGCGCCCTCGTGCCGATCATCATCATGTCGATGCCCGGAATGATCGCGCAGGTCGGCTGGCAGCCGCTGGTCGGGGCGATGGTCGGGCTGGGTCTGGCGGGCGTGGCCTGGTACCTGCTGAAGATGAATTCGCGCGTCGTAGACGACCTGGTCGTGAATATGGTCGACGTCGGCGAAGAGACCGGCGAACTCGACACGATGCTCTACAAGGTCGCCGACGTGTTCGACGAAGAAGTGACCACGCTGACCGACGGCCTGATGAAGCTCATCGAGCCCTTGCTCATCGTGTTCCTGGGCGGAGCGGTCGGCTTTATCGTCGTCGCCCTGTTCCTGCCGCTGATTGAGCTGATTACAGGACTGAGCTAACGGAAGCACCAAGACACAAGCACCAAATTACAAACAAGCAACAAGCGTCAATCCTCGAATGAACGAAACGAGCGAGCGTTTGGAGCATTGCGATTTGGTAATTGGAATTTGTTTGTGATTTGGAACTTGAGATTTGGTCATTCGCGTTCCTGTCGGTAAGGATTCTGCCATGAATAGGTTCCGTCGCGGCTTTACGCTGGTTGAAATGCTGGTGGTGATCGGCATCATCGGGGTGCTGGCGGCTTTGCTCTTGCCGGCGGTGATGGCGGCGGTCAACATCGCCCGCCGCGCGGCCATTGCGACGGAGATCGCCGAGCTGCACAAGGCCATCGAATCCTACCGGGTCAAGCACGACGATTACCCGCCGAACTTCCGCGACTTCAACGCGTTCATGCGACATGTGCGAAAGTGTTATCCGCAGGTAACACCGGCGCATCTGAATGCAGTCATTATCGCCGTGTGGGGCAGCAATCCACCGATGGCCAATGTGCCGCCCGCGATCGATGAAGGCGAATCCCTTGTCTTCTGGCTCTACCTCGTCGACAACGACAAGCGCGAGCCGTTCAAGGCGATTCTGAGCGCCACACCACTGCTGGCGGCGGGCTCGTCCGAGCACCTTTATCCCTTTAAGGAAGAGCGGTTCATCGACGGCAGCGACACCGATGTCATGCCGGCCTACAAAGCCATTTACTCCGGCGAGTCCGCCTATCTCTACCTCGACAGCCGTTCGTACGACGACCTGACCGACTATTCAAGCACACTCAATGCCGCGCAAGCGCTAGATCTGCCGGGTGCCGGATACGCGCGGCCCTACTGGTCGGAGACTAGGGCAACCGCCGGCGCGCTGACCCCTCCCGACCTCCGCGACGATTACAAGGCAATGAATCCGACGAGCTTCCAGATCATCTGCGCCGGCCAGGACGGCCTGTTCGGGGCGGACGCGACCCCGATCAGTCTCCGCTACTTCCCCGGCGGCGGCGGCTACAGCACGAGCGGCGAGGACAACGACAACATGACGAACTTTACCGAGGGGGGTCGCCTCGAAGACAAGGTGCCGTAGACCGTTGGCGCCGCGGGCGAGGAGGAGAAGATGGAATACCAGGTGCAAACGTCGAAGGTCGAAGGTCGAAATGCCGCAGGGCAGTCCTTTGGCGCCGGGCGCGGGGCACGGCTCACCTGCTACTCAGTACTCAGTACTCAGTACTCAGAGGTTGTGAATGAATCCCGTAGCGGAACTCGCCAGAGTTCCGAATCCGCGGAAAAAACTGAAGTCTGGCGACTTCAGCTACGAAAGATTCACAACCTCTCAGTACCGAGTACTCAGTACGCAGTGCGAAGCAATCACGATTCCGTCATCGCCGACTTCCAACCACCGACCTCCGACCTCCGACCTTCGACCTCCGACCATCGACCTCCGACCTTCGACCTCCGACCTCCGACCTCCGACCTCCGCCGCGCCTTCACGCTCACCGAGCTATTGATCGTAATGCTCATCCTGTCGATCCTGGCCGGGCTGGTCTTGGCGGGGCTCTCCGGCGCGGTGAACGACGCCCGCGCCACCCGCACCAAGACGGTGATCAACAAGATCGACGCGCTCATTCAGGATCGCTGGGAGGCCTATCGCACGCGTGCCGTGCCGCTTCGCATTCCGCCAACGACTCACCCACAACACTCGATGTGGGCGGCCCGCGTGCGGCTATACACACTGCGCGAACTGATGCGGATGGAACTTCCCGATCGCGTTACAGATGTGCTGGACCTGACCAACTCACCCCCGACCATTCAATCGACGGCAATTACCGGTCTGTCAAGATCATCGCTTCAGCAGAGCTATTATCGCCTCGCACTGAGAAATGCGGCCAACGGCGTGCCGGCCAACCTCACGAACTGGTCCACGACGCATCAAGGTTCGGAATGCTTGTACCTGATCCTCGCCACTATGAAGGACGGAGACAAAAGCGCTCTCGAATTCTTCTCGACCGACGAAATTGGAGATGTTGACGGCGACGGAATGAAGGAAATTCTCGATGGCTGGGGCCAGCCGATCGAATTCTTACGCTGGGCGCCCGGCTATTCGCAACATCGTGGATCAGATGGCGAGTGGGGCGTTTCTGGCACCGACGACGATGGCAACGGCATAACCGACGATATCTTTGAAGCGGGGTGGAACTTGCCGCCGCAGCCGAGCGACGATGTCGCGGCATCGCCAGTAACGCCGCAGACTCGCATTGGTCTCAAACACCCGACGCGCACCGACATTCCCTTTGCTCCTGACCCCTACGATCCCGTGCGCGTCGATCCTCGAGTCTGCCAGTTTCTGATGTCCGGGCCATTTTTCAGCCTACCGGGCACGCCCGCGAACACGGCGACCGACGACAATACGTTCGCTCTGATGCCGCTGATCTTTTCAGCTGGTTTGGACAAGTCGTACGACGTCAATATTGAAGGGGGGCTGGTCTATCGCAGCCTCGATCCACCCAACGATCCGTATTACACCTCGGGCACCGGTTCCCAGGCGGGAACCGTCGGCGACATGGACGGTGACGGCAATCCTCGCGGCTGGGCCGACAACATCACCAATCACGACAACACGGCGCAGTAGCCATGAATGACGGACCAGGCCATGTTTCCGCAATTCGTAGCGGAAGTCGCCAGACTTCCGGTAGCGGAAAGGCACGGAACTCTGGCGAGTTCCGCTACAGGTTGCTGCCAGCGGCTCTCGTCCGCCGCGCCTATACACTCACCGAGCTGCTGGTGGTGGTTTCGATCGTCGTCATTCTGATGGCGGCGACGCTGCCCGTTGCCAAGCGGATCATGGACGACTCGCGGACCCGCGATTCGGCGCGGCTCCTGGCCGGCAATTTCCAGATGGCCCGGACCTATGCCGCCCGCAACAACCGCCCGTTCGGCCTGTGGTTTGAGCTGGAGCCGGTGCTGGGCATTCAAGACATTCCGGCGGCCCCCAATCCACCGAAGGTTGTCCGGCAATGCACGCAGGTCTATCTGGCGGAGGTCCCGCCTCCCTATGGCGGCGGGACGACCAACGCGCGGGGCGTCATTCGCGTTGAGCAGGGTCAACCCCAGACATTGCCGGAATTCAATCCGCTGACCGGCTTTGATACCAATCCGGCGGACGGCTACATCGATATCGACACCGCCGAGAAGGCGATCCTTCTTTCGCTGATCGACGAAGGGGACACCTGCCTTGTGAAGTTCGAATACAAGGGGGATTGGTTCCGGCTGATTCGCGGGAAGGCAATCAACGCGGCCTATCCCGATCCGAACCGTCTCTATTTTCTGATGACGGTCCCCGGTACGACCGCAGCCAACTGGGTCACTGGCTCGGTCTCCGGCAGCGCGATTCCGCCCAATTACAACTTTCCGATGTCGATCGGCTTTCGCTATCAGATCCTCCGCACTCCCCGCCGCGTCGGCAACCCGATCGAGATGATCGCCGGCACGTGCATCGACCTGGAATACAGCGGCATGAGTCCCACGGGTTTCGACGATGACGATACATCCACGCCGATCACGTCCGACTACGGATTCGGCCAGGCGGGCTGGCAGCCCCAGGGGGGCCATCTTGTGGTGATGTTCGCTCCCGGCGGGCAAGTCGACGGGCTGGTGATCGATCACGGCCTGTTTGGCGCCGCGGGAACGATCCACTTCCTGGTCGGCAAGATCGACAAGTTGCGCCGCCCATTCACCACGCCCTCCGACGGCGACGCGAAATACCCGATGACGATGTTCGACCCCTCTGCCTCCAACCTGGCCGATGTCAACAGCGTGTGGGTCAGCGTCGGCCGGCTGAGCGGGCAGGTGATGACGGCTGAGAATCTCGTCCCGCCGGTGGATGTCACGACCACGCCGGGCAGCGTCATCGTGTTCCCGACCGAAGCGGCCGTTCCCGCGGGCCGGCGCGAGACGCTGGCCATCAACAACCATCTTGACCGCGTGAAGTACGTCAAGCACTGCCGCGAGGCGGCGACCGCTCGCGAACAGATGGGAGGACAGTGATGCGGATTTCAGATTTCAGATTTCAGATTTCAGATTTGCCGGAGCAGATTTCAGACACCAATCTGAAATCTGAAATCCGAAATCTGAAATCGATCCGCCGCGGCGTGACCATCATGGAGGTCTTGTTCGCGATCATGGTGACGACGATCGGCGTGCTCGCCGCGCTGTCGCTGCTCCCCGCGGCCGGCATGGTGGCCCGCAAGGCCCGCACCGCCGACGCCAGCAACACGGCCGTGACCGCCGCGGTCGGCTTCTTCGACGCGCGGGGCATGCGCCGGCCGCAAAGCTGGATCGCCTATCAGGTTACTAACGGGCAGCCGCGTTATCCGTGGGCCGAGTTTCAAGCTAACACAAACCGTTCCTGGTTCGATGGGTCCCAAGCGTACTGCTTCGACCCGCGGATGATTGCGGCCAATTGGCAAGACCCGACGAACCCCCTGCTGGGGGTCAACGTCGGTTCCGGCAGGTCGGGCGCCACCACCTTCCCCCGCGACATCGTTCCCGGTCCCAATCAGCCCGCGATGTGGCGGCTGAGCTTATATAGCGGCATGAACGGTCCGGGGCCGGCATTCGCGCCGCTGCCGCTATCGAAACTGATGGCCGATTCGGTGTTTGTCTTCGACGACGACCTGAATTACGACCGGGCCGCCGACGCCTCGCTGGTCTCCTCGCAAGTGATCGACTATCTGCCTGGAGCAACGACGACCCCCGCCCGCCGGCAAAAGGACGGCCATCTCTCCTGGATGGCCACGCTGGTGCCGAAGATGGATCGATACTTTGGGGGCCCGGGGGGGCCGCTGGGCGTCTCGCCGCTGATCAACACGTATGTCCTGTCGATCGTCGTGTTTCACGACCGGCCAGCCAACCTGGTCTATGACTTCGACCCCATGAACGAACGCGTTTTGAACGTGGCGGCGATGCCGGCGGGCGGCATCACCGGGGGGGAGGTGCTCGTCACCGCCGCGACCGAAGCCGACCTCGATATCCATGCGAACGAGTGGATCATGCTGATGGGGATGATTCAGCCGGTCCCGCTTGGCACTGACCTGCCGACGAACATTCTCGTTCGTTCGCGCCCCCAACCCGTCTACAAGTGGTATCGCGTCAGCGATGTCGAAGCCGAGGTGACCTTCAACGGCGCCACCTACGAGCGCTACATCACCCTTGTCGGCCAGGACTGGGACGTCGCGCGCATCACCAACACGCAGGCCGTCGCGATGGAAGGGGTGGCCGCCGTCATGGAGCGGACGGTCAAGCTGGAACTGTAGGGGGAGGGATCAGGGGACAGGAGTCAGGAGCCAGGGGACAGGGGTTGGGACTAGGGACTAAGTACTAAGTACCAAGTACTGGAGAAAAGGCATGTCAAAGATCCGAAAGCCGCACCCGCGCGATGTAAAACCAAAGCGCGGCGTCATTCTGCTGATCGTCGTCAGCCTGCTCACCATGCTGGTCCTGATCGGCGTGACGTTCGTCCTGTTTGCCAATCGCTCGCAGCAAAACAGCAACGTCGCCAACCGCCGCGAAGAATACCGCGAACCCCCGGACAAGATGTTCGAGCAGGTAGTCTGGCAACTCCTGTACGACACAATGGCCCGCTCGGCCCTGCGGGGTCAAAGTCTGCTCCAGGATCTTTACGGGCCCGATCATGTTTATGACGACCCGAGCAGTGAGACTCCGCAAAACGCGCTCGACGATACGCAGATTGCCTTGGTAAATGGCGCGATGTGGGGCGGACAGGGATTTGCATTTCAGGTGCGGCCGGAGACGCTCCAATCATTTCCTGCAATGCCGCCACTCGGCCCCGGCCCACTCTCGCCGCTTATCGATTACTACGCCGGCCGATTATTGACGTTCAGAGACGGACCCGCCCAGGGCTTTACGTACCGAATTCTCCAGTACGACCCGACCGCCAACAACGGCCCCCAGTTTGTGATCGAAGTGGACCAGCCGCTCAATCAGCCGGTGCCGAATCCGCCAGTCGTCGGCAATCGCTTCATCATTAACGGCGCTCCTTGCAACGGGACCGGCGCGGGATTTGACGACACCAATGTCGGCCCGCCCAATCCGCCGGTTTCCGTTATGAACATGGCGGCCGTCTATGCCCATCAGTCGGCGGCCTCGTTGGCTCCACCTAATTTTCCCACCGGCGACCTGGTCGCCCTGCTGCCGCACTACAACGCCTACGACCCGAATTTCGGACAGGTGTATTTGAACGCCGCTTCCACCCCGCCAAACCCCCCGCCAAACCCCGTGCCGATCGACCAGGGGCTGGCCCGCGGCGGCTTCGACGAATCGTGGGACGCGCCTGATTTCCAGAACATGTTCCTGGCGATGCAGACGCCGCATCGCGCGGAGCAGGCCCAAATGGGAACGTTCGTTCCCATGCTGCCGTCGTTTCACCGGCCGGAGCTGGTGAATTACTGGGTCGAGTACATCATTGCCCGCATCCTCGACCAGAATTCGGGCATCGGGAGCATGGACCGCAACGACCCGAACCAGGTCCCCCGGATGTTTCAGATCATGGCCCAGCCCTATGGGCCCGACGGCAGCCGCAATTTTACGGCGGACAATCCGACCGAAGTGCCGATCGAGCATCTCGACCGGATTTACAACATCACCCGGTGCTCGATCTTCCGGCCGATGCCCTGGGACCATCCGAATTTCACGGGCAGCAACCCGCTCTTGACGGGCGTGTTCGACGGCGCGAATCCGCCGAACATCATGAACGCGCAGGCGCTGTTCATGAACCTCATCAACCTGGGGAACCTGCCGCTCTTCGACGTCGATAACGACAACGACGGCTATGCCGATTCGATCTGGGTCGATGCGGGCCTGCCGGTGGTCACCAGGCCCGACGGCAAGCGCTACAAGCGCTTGTTTGCGATCATGGTGCAGGACCTGGACGGCCGGATCGATCTGAACGCCCACGGGAACCTGATGCAGGTCGCGCCTATTCCCGGCCAGTTCATTTATCCGAACCGGCCGCAGTTTCCGGTGCCGCCAACGCCCCTTGGCCAGCCAAGTGCAGTTGGCTTGGCAGTCGGCCAGCCGACCAATCCGAACCTGATCTATCTGCCGCGGGGCGTGGGCTATGGTCCGGCCGAGGTGGATTTTCTCAACTTATTTATCCCGCCAACCAATACGCCACCTGGGCCAACGACAGATTTCCAGGTCAATCCGGCGACCGGGGCCACGGTGACGGCGATCCAAGCGTATGAGAACATCCTCCGCGGGCGTTACGAATCGTCCGCAGTTGGACCTGCCGGAATCCAGGATCTTGGCGCCACCGCAGTTCCGGGTGTGCCCCGCTCGTTCGAGGCGCTGAACATTGTCAAGCAGCACGGGTCGCCGAACGACTATGCAAATCAACTATCGTGGTACGCCAGCCCGCCCGACGTGTGGGGCCGCGGCGCGGTGGTGCTCGATTGGGGCGGCCAGCCGCTCTATTGGCCCCTGGCAGGCACGGGTTGGCCGCCGGGGGCTCCGCCGCCGGACGGCGAAATGCTCGATAACCCGTACGAGATTTCGCTGGGCGGCGGCGTGAGCAACAGCGACTCGCCGTATACGCTGGTCGAAATCGAGCGGATGCTTCGCTACCACGACGTGGACGCGCAAAGGCTGCCCAGCCGGCCCCTGGCGATCGACCAGTTGCAAGCGCCGGCCGACCGGCTATTGACGCTCAATGTGCCCGGCATCATTGGCCGCGACCACACGGCGCGGCAGCGAATGAGCGGGCGGACGGCCTACCTGCCCGTGCCCGCGGGTCAGGTTCCGGGGACGCAGATCGTGCCGCCGGGTACACCTTCCCCACCTTCCCCCAACGGCTCGTGGCGGGCGGTCGCCTCGACTCTCTCCAACGGGAATCAGCACCCCGGCAACATGACGATTGCCGACATGTATGCAGGCAAGATTCTCACGCAGCGAGTCGTCAGCGGGTTGCCGACGACGCCCGCCTTCATCAACACGGTGCTGCACCAGCTTATGCCGTGGGAGCTGCGGCACGGCGGCAAGCTAGACCTGAACCGCTGGCTGGGGAACGGGTTTGACGCGCCGGCGCCATTCAATGACAACGTTGTAGATGATCCGATCGAAGCAGTTATCGAACCGGGGCCTCCACTGAACGGCCCACGCGAACTCGGTTGGAACAGCCCGCCGCAATTCATGGTGGACGCCGAGCACAGCAATGGAATGGACGTCAACAACGATGGTGCGACGAATGCCCTCGACCGGATGCTGGCCCGCCAGCTCCTTGCCAGGCACCTCTACTGCCTGGCCCTGCTGTTCATCGACCCGACGTTCGACCCGCTGACGCCGCACGAGCCCAATAATCTGAACACACAGCAGCGGCAAGAGCTGATGGCGCGGCGGATTGCGCAGTGGGCGGTCAACGTCGTCGATTACCGCGACTCGGACGCGATCATGACGCCGTTTGAATACGACATCAATCCATGGAACGGCTGGGATGTCGATAGCCGCCTGGAGACGGACGGGGGCGTTGGACCTCGTGCGGAGCAAAGATTCAATCCCGCCACAGGCATGGTCGAGCCGGTCGTTTGGCAGCCGCCGCCGCCCGGGAACAATTACTGGCCGACGCCTGCCGGACCTGGGCCTCGGAACGAGCGCAGATTGGTGTGGGGCACGGAGCAACCCGAGCTGCTGATTACCGAAACGCTCGCGTTCCACATGCGCAACGTGAAGGACACCGATGTGGCCGGACCGAATGCGGGCGGCATGGCGGACATGAAGCGTATGGAACCGATGACCACCGACCCCGACCTCGATCAATTCCGCATTCCGCAGGGTTCGCTCTTCATCGAGGTCTATTGCCCGCGGGCTTATCGCTGGCAACAGTCGCCGCCGCCCGGCGTCAACCAGCAAGGCCACCAGAAGCCGCGCCTGCCGCTGGAACTTTACGACACGAATGGATTCTTGCAACTCGGCCGGGTCGCGCCCGGCGGGCGGCCGGTGTGGCGGCTGGCGATTGCGCCACTTTTGCACATGGACGACCAGAACGACCCGGCCCTGCAATATCACCCGCAGACGCTGGCCGGCGTGCGCACGGATCGATCGCCGGACGCGCGATTGGAGAGCAGCTCTTTCGATTGGCAAGAGACGTCGCTGTTGGCGGTGCCCGGCGTGACGACACCGGCTCCGGTCGTGCCGGCCGCGATGCTTAACCAGTTCCGCTATGCCTATTTCGGCAATGCCAACGCCCTGCCGGCCAACGAATTGGCCCAGTCCTATCACAATACGACGAGCAACCCGCTCCTCCAGCCGGGCGGTTATGCGGTCATCGGCCCGCGGGCCTTGACGTATCTCGGCTCGTGCAATCCTGGTGCCAACCCCATCATGTGGGACACGGCCTTGGGAACCAACGGCTATTCGAATCAGCGCTTCGAATTGAACGTGCCGAACGTGCTGAATATCTTTGACACCGCCGGCACGCAGACGACGCGTACGCCGGTGACCGAAGGCATTCGGAATGTGGTTTCGATTATCGCCGACTATCAGGGCACGCCCGTCAGCGGCGGCAATCAATGGACAATAGCCGCCCATTTGCCGTGGCGCTCGGGGCTCAATATTACCGAGCCGCTGTTGGGCACGAATTACTATCCCGAGCCGATGGACCCGGCGGATCTGACGACGCCCGGTTTGCCGCCCGATGCGGGCTTCTATGACGACCCCGATCCGACGGTCGCCCTGAACGACGGCACTGGCTTTAAGAACACGCCTGTCGAAGCCGGCGATCCCGGCTCCAATCCGATTGCGGCTAACGCCAATCGGCCGATCTACGATAACGGCATGCAGAACACGGGCACGTTTGAGGACGTGTCGAGCGTTTATCTGGAGCGGCTGGCCAATCCGAATCTGCCGTGGAATCCATTGCCGAGCGATCCGGTGTTCGGCGTCAATGGCCAATTCCCGTCGTACAACAACGCCCTGCTCGTTAATCCCTACATTACCGTTGATTGGGCCACGATCGACGTGACCGTGTCTGCCGGCGACGAGGACACCGACCGGATGACTCCGGACGGGGAATGGATCGATCCAGATGACGAAGACCCGACAGTGGAACCTCCCCAGACAGCGTTTCGGTCTCGCCAGCGCGCCTATCAACAAGGATACAAGGGCCCGCCCGCTCCGCAGCCGGTCCCGACGATTCCGGACGGTCCGCATCAGAGTCATTGGTCGCCCGTCACTCGCAACATACAGCCCTACGATCCCCCGAATTATCCTCCATACGGTGATACTCCAGACGGCGATGCCATGGAGCGGTATTTCAACGTGGATCTCTCGAACAATCGCCCCGATAACGCCTTCACCAATGCCGACCGGCATACGTTTGGATACTTGAACGCTGGTCTCGGGTATCCAGCCCTCGCCGCGCCTGGCGCTCCTCCTCCTCCGCCTCACGTGCAGGCGTATCTGGGTGAAGCCCGTGATCCGAACAGTGCGACTCAGGACCCCGCGCCGTTCCCGTGGTTGACGTTTGCCAATCGTCCGTTCGCCAATCCCTACGAGCTGATGATGGTGCCCACCAGCGCGCCTTCGCGCCTAGCGCTGGAAATCACGCCTGGACATTTGAGTCAATCGCATCTCCTCGGGCCTCCAGCACCCCCTGCGCCCTGGGGATCGAACCCTAATCCTTATAACGCCAACGATCAACGCGCCCTCCGCATGCCCTTCGGGCACCTTTTGAACTTCTTCCACACCGAAGATACCGGTGCCAAAGGAGCACCGCAGCCGCCCGCGTTCTCGCCGCATTTCAATCGGATTTTCGATTACGTCGAGGTGCCCTCGCCATTCGCCACGGCAGAGCGGTGGTACAACCCGACC
>JAKEHX010000169.1 GCA_022614795.1 Planctomycetaceae bacterium
AGTACAGACGCTGGTGGTGCGAGAGGCTGCCGGATGAGGCGCGGACGCAACCCTGTGGTGCAGAGTACGGCCGCCGCCAGGGGTGGTGCGAGAGGCCGCCGGACGAGGCTTTGCCGCGCCCGCCGGCGACAGACCCGGAGGCGCCACATGGCCGCGACCGCGACCGTCACGAAAGCAACCGCCAAGAAGCTCCGCGAACAGCGCGCCGATCTCATTTTGAAGGCGCAGCGGCTGGTCGAAGAGAAGCAGGACGAACAGGGCCTGCTGGCGGCCGAGGACCAGGCCGCCGTCGACAAGATGCTCGAGGACGCCGATGCGCTCAATCAGCAAGCCAAATCGCGCGAGCGCTTGGAGACGGCCGCCGATGGCCTGTCGGCGCCAAGCGGATCGCGGATTCCACTCGATCCGAGCGCGGGACCAGCCGAACGCGCGAGCGACAAGCCCCGCGCCGTCAAAGTCCGCAGCGGCTTCGACGGCGCCGGCAAACCAAACTACGTCGAGATCCCGACCGACGCCCGCGGCAGCGATGAGTACCGCGAAAACTTCTCCCGCGCCCTATCGGGCGCGCAGCTCAGCGGCGAGCAGTTCGCCGCGCTGCAGAGCGACAACGCCGAGCAGGCCGGCTACCTGGTGGCCAGCGAGCAGTTCGCCAGCGAGCTCTTGAAGACTGTCGACGACAACGTCATCATCCGCCAGTTCGCCAACGTCCACACGGTCCGCGAGGCCAAGAGCCTGGGCATCCGGGCCCGCACGGCGAAGGCCAGCACGTTCGCCTGGAGCGCGGAAATCCAAGCGCCCACGGGCGACACCGCGCTGAAGTACGGCAAGCGGAATTTGGAGCCGCATTATCTGGCCGGCGAGATCACGCTCAGCCGCGACCTGCTGCGGATGTCCGTGGTGCCGGTCGATCGAGAGGTCCGCTACGAGCTGGCCCGCGACGCCGGCGAAGTACAAGAGACAGCGTTCATGACGGGCAGCGGCGCGCAGCGTCCGCTGGGTCTGTTTATCGCCACGTCGGACGGCATCAGCACCGCGCGCGACTCGCTGACCGGCTCGGCCACCAGCATCACGGCCAACGGTCTCATTTCGGCCAAATACAAACTGAAAGAACAGTACCGCCGTGGCGGCGTCCGCCAGGGCGCGCAGTGGCTGTTCCACCGCGACGCGATCGCGATCATCGCCAAGCTCACCGATAGCTCGGTGGGTTTCTTAATGCGGCCGGGCCGCGGCCTGCAGGACGATGACCCGGACACGCTGTTGGGGATGCCGCTCCGGGAGAGCGAGTTCGTGCCGAACACGTTCACGACCGGGCTGTACGTCGGGATGCTTGGCCAATTTCGTTATTACGAGATCGCCGACGCGCTGGACATCGAGATCCTGGTCTTGACCGAGATCTCGGCCCGCACCAACCAGGTCGTGTACCTGGCCCGGCTCAAGACCGACGGCATGCCGACGCTGGAGGAGGCGTTCGTGCGGCTGAAGACCGACTGAGCCTGACGCGCGGACTCGCACACCAAACCAATCTATCCCTTACTGAGGCTATTGCGATGATTCGCGAACTTTTGAAAGGCGCCAAGATCACCGAGGTCGTGAGCGCCACCGCCACCGGCACGACGGAGGTCAACTCGGCCGAAGTCGATATGCAAGACTTCGAGCACGTGGTGTTTATCACCTCGCTGGGAACGGCCAACGCGGCCAACGGCCACAAGATCCAGCAGGACACGGCGACCGGCATGGCCGGCGCCGCGGATCTGCTGGACAGCAAACTGCTCTGCAATGGCACGGGCAAGGTGCTGATCAGCGAGATCGTCAAGCCGCGGGAGCGGTTCGTGCGCTGCGTCGTGATTCGGGCCGGCGCGACCACCACGGTCAACAACGTAATGGCCATCCAGTTCGGCGCCCGCAAGCAGCCGGTCGACAACACCGTCACGAACGCGTCGGCGGCCGAGGTCCTCACCTCGCCGGCGGAAGGCACGGCGTAGGAACGCTATTAGCTATTGACTGTCAGCTGTTGGCCAAAAACATTTAGCGGCGGAGCTAGCTCCCGGCCGCGTGGAGCACGCCATGATCGTCAAGATGAATACCCGCGCGGCGGGCGCTTTCAGCGCCGCGCCGGGCGACGTCCTTGATGTGGACCCCAAGCTGGCCCAGCAGCTAATCGCCGGCGGATTCGCCGCCGCGGTGGAGGGCACGAAACAAGCGAAGCGCGAGGCCAGTGATGGGGCTGAAACGGACAGTGCCGCCGGCGGTGGCGACGCAGCTGGTGACGATCGAGGAGGCGGGGAAGCAGCTGAGCCTGCCGCCCGGCGACGGAAGTCATGACTCGCACCTGCGGCGGCTATTGGCCGCGGCCGTCGACGTGGCCGAGCGCTGGACCGGCCGCTCGCTGCTCACGCAAACCTGGCGGCTGGCGATCGACAGCTTCCCCCGCGAGATCGTGCTGCCGCGGCCGCCGCTGCAATCGATCGCCTCGATTCAGTTCGTCGACGCCAATGGAACCCTCACGACCCTCAGCGCTAGCGACTACTACGCCGCGGCCGACGCCGAGCCGGCGCGAATCGCGCCGGCTTACGGCAAGACTTGGCCCGCCACGCGGGCTGAGCGGGAGGCCGTGCGAGTCACGTACGTCGCCGGTTACGGAAGTGCCGCGGCGGACGTCCCCGAGCCGATTCGACAGGCGATTCTGCTGATGGTCGCGCAGTGGTTCGCGAACCGCGAGCCGACGATCTCGGGAATGAACGTCAGTGACGTGCCGCTGGCCGCCGCGTTTTTGCTCGACGCATACAAGACGGGAGCCGACGTCGAGTGGTTCCAGCTGGCCGCATGAGCCGGCGCGGCCGGCGGCGGATGATCGATGCGAGCTGGTGACTACAGAACCCTGGTGAGAGTCGAGCGGCAGGAGGAGGACCTGGGGCTGGGGATCAAGCGGAAGTGGAGTGCCACGGGGCGCAAGGCGTGGGTCTCGATCACGATGCTCAGCGGCCAGGAGCTGGTGGCCGCGCAGCAGCTCGAGGCCCGGGCCAGTTGTTTGCTGGAAACGCATTGGACCGACGAGATCCGGCCGGGCGATCGGCTGGTGGCGGAAGCGAGTGGACGGATTTTCAACATCGTGTCGGCCGACAACGTGGCGGCGCTGAACCGCGAGCTGGCGCTGACCTGCGCCGAAGTGGTGCAGAGCTAGGAGCGAGGAGC
>JAKEHX010000170.1 GCA_022614795.1 Planctomycetaceae bacterium
CTGACCCCTGATTCCTGACTCCTACTTCACCTGCCCCGTCTCCTTGAGCCACTGTTGATACTCCGGCGTCTGTTTCCAGCGCTCGTAGGCGTCGCCGGGGCCGACAAGGTCCACGTCGGCGCCGAGGTCTTTGCCGCCTTCGCCGGCGCCCTTGCCGGGACTGCCGGGGAGCAGGCGGAAGTCGTTAGGCGTTAGCTCCTCCAGTGCCGACTTCGCCCGCGCGGCCAGATCGCCGCCCTGGTAAAGAGGCTTGGCCTGCACCGAGCCCGCTTCGGGCGTATTCCAGAATTTTCGCCACTCTTCCAGATTGATCGCGGGCACGCCGCCGAGTAGCCCCCGCGTGGGGTACAGGTTGCGACTGCCTCGCCAAACGAGAAGACGTGGCAGGAGCGCCCTCAATTCGGAATCCGAGAGCTCGGGTGGCTTCCCGGAAGTCAGAGCGGGCACGGCAGAATCGAAAATGCTGTCCGACACCTCCAGGCGCAGCGCCGGCGTTTTTGTCTCACCCGCCGCTGGGGGGATTCGTTTGATTCCGATGTTGAACGTCCCCGTAACCATCGTCATGTGGCGGACCTCAATGGACGCATCTGAGAAGTCGTCTTGCCGGTTGTCAAAACTCACCCCAGCAAGCAACAGGCAGTTGTCCACGATCATCCGACCGTGCGCGGGCGTCACCCAGCCGACCGACCATCCACCCAGAAACTCACAGTTTCGGAACTCTCGTACTGGACCGTTGCCGGTCACCGCGACCCCGCCGTGCTTCAACACGAGCCGACAATTGGCCACCTGCAACGGACCCTGCGACACGAGAATCGTCGCGTACCCTGGATCGGGAACGTTGGCCATGTTCTGCAGGTCCAGCCCCTCCAGAACGAGTCGCCCCTTGTTGTGCCAGAACAAGATTCCCTTGGGATTAGGTGATCCCGGATCAACACGGACTACCGGTCGAAAGCCGCTGCCGGCCCGGATGCAGAGTGACTTATCGCCGATGGTAATGCGCGGGCTCTCAAACGGGCCGTTGCCGCGGATTTCAATCGTGTCCCCATCGCCCGCTGCGGCCACCGCCTCGGCCAACGTGTCGAATTCTCTGGCCGCCCTGCCGTCGCGCGCCACAACCACAAATGGCCGGGCACTCGCCGCCAGCGCCGATACTCCGATGGGCTGCTCCCGATCCGGCCCGCCCTCGGTGCGGTCGGTGCCGGTCCAGGTGCGCATGAAGCGCGTGACCCCGGTCGTTTCGGTCACAGCCAGCACGCCGGTCAGCACCAGGAGCAGAAATCCCGCGGCCTTGAGCCAGGTCCGCCGAATTGGACGGCTCGCCTTCCGAGCGGGCGCATCCTGGGGCGGCAACCGGCCTGGCGATGGCTGCTGCAGCTCCGCCAGGCGCTGGCCGAGCACTGCGGCCACCTCGGTCGCGGACTGGAAACGGTCGGCCGACTTCTTGGCGTGCAGCTTGCTGATGATGGCCGCCAGCCAGTCGGGGATGTCCGGGTTGTTCTCGCGGATGGGTCGGGGCGTGTCCTCGCAGACGCGCTTGAGCACGGCCAAGGTGCTTTCGGCCCGGAACGGCGGCCGGCCGGTGCACATCGCATAGAGCACGCTGCCCAGGCTGAACAGGTCGCTGCGGACGTCCACCGGCTTGCCCTCGGCTTGCTCAGGGGACATGTAGTGGGGCGTGCCGGCGATGACGCCGCTTTGCGTCAGCCTGGCGTCGTCGGCGGCGCGGGCCAGGCCGAAGTCGGTGATCTTCACCCGCTCGACGCCGTTTTCCAGCAGGATGTTGGCCGGCTTCACGTCGCGGTGGATCAGACCATGCCGGTGGGCCGCGGCCAGCCCGTCCGCGATCTGCAGGCCGATGCGCAGCACCTCTCGAAGCGGCAGCGGCCCGGTGCGATTGAGCTTGTCTTGCAGCGTCAGGCCATCGATGAACTGCATGACCAGGTAGGGCACCGGACCGGCGTCTTCGACGACGTGGATATCGATGACATGATCGTGGGTGACGGCGGCCGCGGCGCGGGCTTCGCGGATGAAACGTTGCCGGGCCGTGCCGCTTGCCGCCAGTTGCGGGGCCAGCACCTTCATCGCCACCACGCGGTGCAGCTTCTCGTCGAACGCCCGCAGCACGATCCCCATGCCGCCCTTGCCGACGACTTCGAGCACTTCGTAGTGACTCAACCGGCCAAGAGCGCCCGGTTTGGCCGACGCCGCGAGGAACGACAGATCGACAGGTTCGGGCGTCGGGTCGATCTGGGTCCGGGTATCGCCGTCCGGGACGCCGGGCAGGCCGCCCGGCTCGTCGTGGGATTGCAGCAGCTTCTCGGCGCGATGCCGCAATTCCTCGTCGCCTCCGCAGGCCGCGTCGAGAAAGGCAGCGCGCTCGTCGGCCCCTTTTTCCAGGGCGGCGAGGAAGATCGACTTCACCTGCTTCGGATCGGCGGTCATGGCGCCCTCACGGATTGTGCTATCTTCCCATGCGACACTCGCGGTCGATTTGTCTCATTCCGTGAGAAAAAACCTGGGCCTCTCACCCCCGCGTCGCTCCCTCCGAAGGGGAGAGCGGATCGGCGCCGTCGCGCAGCTCAGCGCGGAGCCAGGCGCGGGCGTAGTTCCAGTGGCGGTAGGCATGGGCGCGCGACAGGCCGAGCGCCTCGGCCGCCTCCTCAACCGACAAGCCGGCGTAAAGCCGCAGCTTCACCACTTCGGCGGCCGGCGCGTCTTCCGCCGCGAGCTTGGCCAGCGCGTCATCGAGGGCGAGCAGGTCGTCCGGCTCCTGGTCGGCAGCGGGGAGGTCGGGCAACTCGACGCGGCGCCGCCCGCCGCCGTGTTTGTCGCGCTGCTTATGACGGGCGTTTTCGATCAGGATGCGGCGCATGGCCTCGGCCGCGGCCGCGAAGAAATGGCCGCGACCGTCCCACGGTCGATCAGCGTTCTGGCCGACCAGTCGCAGGTAGGCCTCGTGGACCAGTGCGGTGGCTTGGAGCGTTTGGCCCGGCGGCTCCTGGGCCAGGCGCCGGGCCGCGAGTTGCCGCAGCTCGTCGTAAACCAGCGGGCGTCTCCTATCTGCCCATGTTCGGCTTATTGGTCCCGGCGCTAACGGCCTCGCTGCGTGGCTGGGCATGGCCGGTCCGCCTGGCGCTGCACGCGAGCTGGTTAGCCGCTATGGCCGTGCCGACAGTTATTTGGAGCTTGCGAGTAATGCAGTAAACTCAAGACATCCACTCCCCTCGCCCTGGAGGGAGGCATCCCAGCTATCGGTGATGAGCGACGGAAGAGCTACGCAAGCTGCAAGCATTGTTCGCCTTCGTTGCGCGAGTTATTAACGATGGGATTGACCGCGACGGCTTCCATTTCCTTCGCCGCGTATGGCCGCAAGAGTTCCTTTAGTTCGGCGGGGTCTTTGGGCTCGGGGTCCAGCCAGCGCACATAATCGCGCGTCTCGAGGATGACCGGCATGCGGTCGTGCAAAGGCGCGAGCGTTTCGTTCGCGTCGGTAGTGATGATCGTGCAGCTTTCGATCGGCTCCGGCTCGTCTTCGCCTTTCCAGAATTCCCAAAGGCCCGCGAAGGCAAAGGGACGCGCATCCTTGAAGCGAATGTGAAACGGCTGCTTCGGACTTTTTTTGGTCTCGCCTTTTTTCCATTCATAAAAGCCGTCGGCCAGCACGAGGCAGCGTCGTCGTTTGAAGGCGGCGCGGAACACCGGTTTTTCCGCGACCGTGTCCGC
>JAKEHX010000171.1 GCA_022614795.1 Planctomycetaceae bacterium
CACGAGCGACATCTTCCCGATGCCCGACCGGCCCGTCTTCGAAATCGGCGACGAAGTGCTCGCATTGTGGAAGGGCGGCAGCCTCTATCCGGGCACGATCACCGAAGAATCGCCCGAAGGCTACACGGTCGCCTGGCACGACGGCGACACGCCCATCGTCGTCCGCCCAGGAACGCTCACCTATCTGTTCTGGGTGGTGGAGGGGACGCGGTAGACAGCATTCTGTTCATGCTGCCGCACTTCGCACGCCCGGCCACTGGCAAATCGCCCTGTGCATTCTCGCCAAGGGGACGCGGCCCAATGTTTGATCCAGCAGCTCACGATAGATTTCGTGATTCTTCGCGACCGTTGTCGCCAGGTTGTAATGCTCCTTGACTCGCGCACGTGCCGCGCATCCCATGGCGTGGCGCAGCTCGGCGGACGCGCAGAGCGCCGCCATGCCTGATACGAGCTCGCGGTCGTCGCGCGAGTCGACCACGAATCCCTCTTGTCCCGTTCTCAAGATCTCCTCGCTGCCATTGCGCGTTATCACAACCGGCAAGCCCGCACTCATGGCCTCGAGCGTCGCATTCGACATCCCCTCGATGCCGCCATCCTCGGACGCCTTCGACGTCAGCACGAAGCCGTCGCATGCGGCCAAGATCTGTCCAACATCGGGCCTATATCCCAGGAAATGAACGCGGTTGGAGATTCCCAGCTCCGCCGACAGTTCAATCAGCCGCTGCCTCAGTCCCCCCTCGCCAACGATGAGCAGCCTGGCCGCCATGTGGCCGGCCGAGCAAAGCTTTCGAAATGCACGCAGCAGCAAGGCGTGATTCTTGTCGGGAAACAGCCGGGCGACACAGGCAAATACGACGTCGCCGGGACCAGCGCCCAGCGACTGCCGCACGGTTTGCCGCGCCTCCCCGCACGGAGCAAATTGCTCGCAATCTACGCCGTTGGGGACGACTCGCAACTTGGTTTCCACCCCAGGGTAAACCGCCAGGACCTGCCGCCTGGAGAACTCGCTGAGCACAACGACCCGGTCAGCCAGGCACAGCTTGAGCGCCCAAGCAGTCGGGTTGCCTCGGGGCGCCGCCGTGGCAATTCTCACCACGTAGCCGCCTGTTGCAGCGAGCGTCGCGGCTGCGGCCTGGGTCCCGCAGCCGTCCCAGGCGAACGAATGGACGATATGCGCCCGCCCGAGCACCAGCCGCAGCGCCGAGCGGATCGCCGTCGCCGTCACGACCCCAGCCAGCGGATTCCAGTCCCATTTGGAACAATCGCGAACGGCAATCCCTTGCTGCTCAAAGCATTGGAACAACTCGCCGCCGCCCCGCAGCAGCCACACTTCGGGTTTCCACCGGTCGCGATCGAGCGACGAAGCGAGCCGAAGAAGAGCGTGCTCGGCGCCGCCTGGGAACAGGGACTCGACCAGGTAGACAATTTTTCGCTTTTTGAACGTCATGGGAGGGCTCTTCAGTGCCACTCCACAAGACGCGTGCGGCGGCGAACTTGCTCTACGATGCGTTCGTGCAGGCCTTTGTCGATCGTTGTTATCCGCCCGTCGTCGCTATAGTGAAATTCTACCATGGCCTCGCTGACGTAATCGATCGTGTCGTCTTGTAGCATCTTGTCGAGCACGGCGTACTCGGCGCCCTCGATGTCCATCTTCAAGAAGATGATATCGGTAGGGGCAAAAGTTTTGCGGATCCAGCCGCTGAAATCCAGGCTGGGCACTTCGATGGGGTGGTCGTAATCGATTACGCCGGCCCGTGGATGCCGCGGCGACTTTCCCAGCACCGCCGTCGAGCCGTCATGGGCCGTGCCGCCCTGCGAATTCAAACCCGACAGGTAAAAAGGAATGGCGCCGTCGCTGTTCCATACGGCGTAGTGCATGATGCTGATCGAGCTGTTTGGATAACGGTCGCGCACCGCTTCAATTCGCGGTATGAGGTGTGGATTCGCTTCGATTGCGTAGTACTCGCGCGCGGGAAACTGCCGAATCTGCCGCTGGAGGACTCGTCCAACATTCGCGCCGCAATCGATGAACACGGTTCGCTTGCCGCGGTAACGATGCCACGTTTCGCAAAGCCGGCGAGCCAGTCGCTTCATGGCCGCTGTCGTTCCTAGTGCGTACAATCGTCAGAGCCGTTCCAAATTCAGCAACGCGGCAATATGTCCCAGCTATGGGACTATTGCCAATGGCAGTTTCGGAGAAGTCTATGCCGGAACACGACTGGAGCATGCATTATCAAAGCGGCGTCCCGCCGTGGGAGACCGGACAGCCGTCGAGCGAGCTGCGGCGGGTGATCGCTGAAGAAAAGATCCAGCCGTGCCGGATAATCGAGCTGGGGTGCGGCAGTGGGATCAACGCGGTCTGGCTGGCGCAGCAGGGTTTCGACGTGACCGCATTGGACGTCACCCCGCTGGCGATCGAAAAGGCCCAGAAGCGGGCACAAGCGGCGGGAGTGGCCGTGAAGTTCGTGCTGGCCGACGTGCTCGATTTGCGCGAAAGCTTCGAGCCGTTTCCCTTCTTCTTTGACCGCGGCTGCTATCACGCGGTGCGCGATCTGAACGTGCAGGGCTACTTGCGGACACTTGCGCAAGTCACGGCGCCGGGGTCGCTCGGGCTGATTCTGACCGGCAACGCCCGCGAGCCGAGCCCGCCGGGCCAGGGACCGCCCGTGGTTTCGGATGAACAGTTGCACTCAGAGCTGGAGCCGCTCTTGAAAATCGTCCGCTTGCGCGAGTTTCGCTTCGACACGAACGAGGAAATGGGCGCTAGTCCCCTGGCCTGGTCGTGCCTGCTGCGGCGAGCTGGCTGAAACACTTGTGTGCTCTCGCTTCGCCCGCCGGCAGAACCTCCCAACTGCCTCGGGCTAGGACGATTATTGGGGTAAAAAGCAGCCGCCTCTTCACGTCCTACATTTGTAGATGAGGAGGCGGCCCATGAAGCGTAAATCGAAACAAGCACCAAAGACGCGACCGCGCCTGGTTGAATGTGACGCGCACGGCTCCACGCCAGGTTGCATCATCTGCCAGCACTTGGGTAACGAATCCAACCTGGGTTATTGGGCCATCAAACCCGATTCCGACGGACCGGCGCAGGCGTGGTGCGAGAAGTGCGATGCGGCGCTCGAGGCGGACCGCGGCTGGAGCGATCGCGGCTTGGCCTTGGCGGATTTCACGATCTATTGCACGATTTGCTATGCCCGGACGCTGGCCCGTCACGAGCAGCTCGGCTGGGACGCGGTGGACC
>JAKEHX010000172.1 GCA_022614795.1 Planctomycetaceae bacterium
GGCTGAGCCCGCCGCCTGACGAGAACCAACATGGACGACGCAGTCTGGATCACCGGCATCGGCACCGTCACCCCGCTGGGCAATTCGCTGAACAACATCGCCGCCAGCGTCCTTGCCGGCCGCTCGGCAACGCGCCAGGTCTTCGACCGCCAAGGGGACAACCTCGTGCCGTTTGTCGGCGCCGAGGTCGATCAAGTTCCCGTTCCGTCCCAGATCAATGCTGACTCGTTCGCGGCCCTGCCCAAGCTCCAGCAGATGGCACTGTGGTCCGCCGCCGCGGCCCTGGAAGACGCGGGTCTTTCGCCACATATCGATCAGCTTCGGATTGGCGTCGTCCTCGGCCAAGGGGGCGAATGGTATCGGCAGTGGCTCGGCGATTGGCAGCGCCAAGGCGACCTGATCCGCCATCCCGAGCGCAAGCACCAAACTCTCGTCAGCTTTGTGCAGGGCGAACTCAGCCTGGCGGGTCCAACGGCGTCGGTCGGCTCGGCCTGCGCCAGCGCGAACTTTGCTCTCGAACTTGGGCGGCAATGGGTCCGCCGGGGGCTGGTCGATGTCTGCCTGGCCGGCAGCTCCGAGATTGCCTGCCCGATTACGCGTGCCAATTTTCATAACCTCCGGGCCCTCTCGCGGAACCTTGCCGACCCCGAACATGCCTCCCGCCCCTTCGACGCCGACCGCGACGGCTTCGTCATGGGCGAAGGCGCCGCCATCTTCGTGCTCGAGTCGGCCTCGTCCGCCCGCCGCCGCGGCGCGCCGGCCTATGCCGAAGTCGCCGGCTTTGGCGCTTCGAGCGATGCCGCCCACATGGTCATTCCCAGCGACAACCCGGTTCCCGCCGCCGCCGCTATCGAGGCCGCCCTGGCCTCCGCCCGCGTCGAGCCGCAGCAAATCGACTACGTCAATGCCCATGCCACGAGCACGACGGTCGGCGACCGGGCCGAGGCTCGAGCCCTGCGCTTGGTGTTTGGCTCCCATACCGCCACGACCCCCGTCAGCTCGACCAAGAGCATGACCGGCCACCTGGTCAGCGCCGCCGCGGCGATCGAGGCGGTCATCTGCATCGCGGCCCTCCAGCGGCAAGCCGTCCCGCCGACCATCAACCTGGACAATCCCGATCCCGACTGCGACCTGTGCCACGTCCGCAATCAGGCCATCGACACCAAAGTCCGCGTGACGCTCTCCAACTCCTTCGGCTTCGGCGGCAGCAACACCAGCCTGGTGCTGAAAAGGGTCGCCTGACGCCGCCTCCGTCGTAGGACAAGCGTCTCGCTTGTCCCCTTCAAAGCCCCGACGAACTCATGGCGCCCTCAGGACTTGCATCGAATTGCCACCCGCGACCGCGGAATAGTTAGACGAACCTGGTCACCGCACGCCGTCTGCTGTAGCAACCACGACCGCGCGACACTGGTGCCGCCTCGCCGTCCCAACTCGCAATTAAACTTTCCGCCAAAAAACCCGTCTCCGCGGTGAAACTAAACTCCACAAACCATTACGCCCAAAGGACTTGCACCTTTAGAGCGGCCAACCGCCGCGTTAGCGACTTTAACTTTTCAGTCGTCATCTCCTTGCTCCTGTTGAAGTCCCGCTCGCACATCGTCCACCCTTCGTAGGACAAGCATCTGGCTTGTCACTTCCCGTAGGACAAGCGTCCCGCTTGTCCCCTTCGAAAGCCCCGTCCATTGTTCGGGTATTGTGGCGGTCGCCGTTGGCATCCCGCCGGGGCGGTCGTGCTACTGGCGCGCAAACCACCCCGAATTGGATCACAAGTACATGTTACTGTCAAGACAACTACTACAGATTGTATGTCCACTAGTCGCGACCTACCACCGGTAGTAGTCAAGGCCCACAAGGGGGGTGTCCGTCGCTTTCTTCGCCTCGCGCTGGTCAACCTGTATCGGGCGTACTTGCCCCATTTGCACGCGCAGCCGAAAAACCCCGATGTGAAACAGATCGCGAGTAAGGCACAATTTGTGATCGCGCACATCGACGCACTCTACATCTTCGCCCACGGTAAGCTCGCCGATGTCGAGCTGAGGTATTCGCTGCGCAGTCTTGCGCGGGCGGCGCCGTGGGTGCGCAAGGTCTGGATTTTTGGGGACCGTCCCGAGTGGCTGGCGGAGGATAAAGCGGCCGTCGAGCATGTGCCGCATGAGGCGATGGCTAAGCTCGGCCGCTGGAAGCTGCCGCTAAAGAACACGTTCTTGATGACCTTCCTGGCGTCGCTCATTCCGGGCCTGTCCGACGAGTTTTTGTGGATGGCGGATGACTACATCCTGCTCGCGCCGCTGGAGCAGGCCGACTTGTGCCGGGTGCGGGTGCTGGAGGACCTGAAAACGGTGGGCCGCGGCAAGGGGCTGTGGAAGGACGCCCTCTGGCGGACGCACGATACGCTCGTGCGGCTCGGTTACGGCAGCTTGAATTTCGAGTGCCATGTGCCGATGTTCCTGACGCGGAAGTGGGTCTGGGACGCCTACTGCGACCTCCAGGATTATGTGACCGAGGACCGGTTTTACGGCCTGTTGATGGCTACCTCGGTCCTCAACCACGCGATGAAGCACAATGGCTTGGCGGACCTCGTCTGGCTGCACGAGGAGGGGCGGTACGTGGGCTTTTACAAGAGCCAGCCGACGCTCGATGAATTGCGGGCCAAGACCGCCGGCAAGATGTTCATGAACTTCGACGATCCGGCTTGGGGACCGGGGATCGAGCAATTCCTGGGGGAGCGGTTCGCGGAGAAGTCGCAGTTTGAGAAGTGAGGGCTAGGCCGCGTCGGACCGAATGACTCCGGTCGTGGACGACCGGGCTAAGCGGCTGCCGGTCACTTCCGCCAGCACGTCGGTCCAGCGCCGCACGAAGGCCGCTTCGCTGTATTTTTCCGCGGCGACTTGCCGGGTCAGCAGGCTCCGGCTGCGATGCCAGTCGCCGGGCTGTTGGGCGAAGTCAAGCACCGCCCGCTCGAGTGTTTCGAGTCTGTCGTCGGCCAGGAGCACGCCGAAGTCTTCGACATCGATGCCGGCTTCGCGAGTGACCATTGGCGTCAGGCCCGCATGCATGCATTGCACCACCGAGCCCGCTTGCCCCTCGGAGCACGTCGGCAAAATGACCGCGCCGCACGTCTCGATGAGCTGGCTGAACCGCCCGGAGAGCACCTCGACCCAGCCGATGGGGTGAATGTTGGGCGATTCAAACAGCTCGCGGCGGTAGCAATCGCAAAAGTCGGGCTCCTGGGCAAACTTGCTGCACACATACAAGTGCAGACCCGGATGTTTGGGAAACACCTCTAGTAGCAAGTCCAGCCCCTTCTGCACCTGGCTGCGGCTGGCGAAGAAAAGGGAGTGGTTGCGGGCGGCGGCGAAGTCCTTGGCGCCGCTATCCGGCAGCAATTCGCAGGCGGGGTGGTTGTTGAACTCGTAGATCGGTCCTGCGAAGCGCGAGCGCCAGGTCTGGGCCGCGCGGCGGTTGCCGACGCAGAGGATGGCGTCGGCCGCGGCTACCAGCGGCAAGCTTTCTTCGTATCGCCGCCGCAGCTCGATCGATTGGCCGCGGCGCTGGCGCAGCAACTCGTGCCGGCGAAGCAGATTGCGATTATGAAGCGAGTGCTCGATGGTCGTGCCGATGAACACGGTGCGCCCGCCGGCCTTCAGCCGGTATTGCGCGTCCGGATTCCCGCGATCCGAGAGCACCAGGTCGTAAGCGTGGTCCGCTGCCAGCCGGGCATCGCGCGCATCTCCGACATCGACGATGAATCCCAGGCCGCCGAGAATTTCGGCGATGAGGCGGCAGCGGCGCAGGTTCTGGTGCGCGAGCCACCGCGGATCGCCCTGGGGCATATGGAATGCTTCAGGCCGGTACAAAAGCAGCGCCCGCCTGGCACTCACCGATTCAACGGCGCGATTGGCGTTACGAACAAACGCGTAATGCCTTTCGTCAGGCTTCCTTCGCCCGCGCCATAGCCCAGTGAGCGCGGCCGCAAGCCGCCGGGCGGCATCCCGGAGCATGAACGTCGCCTCCCTGCAATCGATTTTCAATCGCCGGCTTTATGGCGCATTGCTGCGAATCGGGCAAGTCCAACCCATGGCAGGCAAGCATTACGGGCAGGCACTAGCTAGGACTTTGCTAGGTCGATCACCTGCTCGAAGCGGGCGACCGGCAAGATGAACACCTTGCCGTCACCCATGCGGCCGGTGCGGGCGGCTTCGGTGATGCGGCCCGCGACTTCCTCGACGCGGGCGTCATCGACCCACACGGCGATCTCCACCTTGGGCAGAAACGCCAGGGCAAATTCGGACTGCCCATATTGATCGAGGTAATCCTTTTGTCGGCCGTAGCCTTTCACCTCGCGAACGGTGAACGCCTCGACCGGCGCCCGGCGGAGCGTCTCGACGACTCCCTCAGCGACATGCGGCTTGACGATGGCGACGATTTGCTTCAAGGTTGACTCGGTAGCGGAAGTCGCCAGACTTCCGGCAAAGTCCGCCGTCGCATCACCCGAATTCTGGCGAATTCGGCTACAGCTTACTCGCCCGGCTTCGTGGTCGGCCCGGCTGCCGATTCTGCCTTTTCCGCTTGCTTGTCGAGGTCGTACTTGTCAGTCAAAAACGGCAGGAGGTGCTTGACGTCGGTCCCGGCGGCGATCGCCTCGTCCCAATATTTCTTGGCCTTCTCGCGATGCGATTCGACGTCCCCTTCGGCCACGGCGAAATACGAACCCTTGATTACGCGATTGACGGGGTCGTTGGCGTTGAGCCACGACTCAGCCAGGGACATCGCCAATCCCGCGGGCAGATCGTTGAGTGCATAGGTCACGTTCCCGCCCGCCCGGCGAATCGTCAGCTTCTCGGGCGTGATCTGCACGACGACGACCATCGTGCTCGTGCCGACCTTGATCTCCGCTCCCGGCTGCAAGGTCTTTAGGCCCTCGTTGACCGCATTGCGGTACTGCTTGACGTAGCTGGCCACCTCCTTCAGCCGGGCGGTCATTTCCTGATGCTCGGGCACTTTGGCCAGCGCCTCGGCGGCGGCGATTTGCTCGTCGGCAGCCGCGAAATCGTAGCTGGTCAGGGCAGCGCGGCCCGCGGCAAGCGCCTTGCCCAGCGCGGCAAGCTCCGCCTTCGTCGGCATCGGCACGGGCATCGGTTCCGGCATCGGCGGCGTCGGCCCTGGTTCAGGCGTTGGCTCCGGCTTCGGCTCAGGCTTGGTTTCTGGCATTGGCGGCGGAGTCGGCTCGGGCTTGACCTCGGGCATCGGCGGCGCTGGCTCCGGAGTCGGGTCGGACATTGGCTCGGGCTTGGGCTTCGTTTCGGGCTTCTGGGGCAGCGCCCCTTCGACCGTGCGCGGCAAAGGTTGTGCATCGCCGCTCGTATCGACTGACGCGGGCTGGGGGCCCGCCTGTGCGAGGGGCGAATTGGCTTTGCCAAACAGCGCATCGCGATTTGCGTAGGCAGCGACGCCGGCAATGAGCAAGGCACAGCCGGCAATGGCGGCCACGAGTGCATTCCGCTGGGCCTGTTGCCTGCGGCGAGCAAGCACGGCTGATACGGATGAAGCCGGGCCGCTCTTTGCTTCCAGGGGCGCCAGTGGCACGGCAGGCCCAATCGGAGTGGCGGTTGGCGCGGGATATCCCGCAGCAGGCGCGTAGCCAGCGGGAGTCGAATACGCGACCGGTGAGTATGCCGGTGGATAGGCCGGGGCTGGATACGGCTGTGCGGGGTACGGCTGAGCTGCGTAAGGCTGAACGGGATACTGCGCCACCGGGGCCGCCAGCGGCAGCATCGGATCGTTGGTCGGTCCGACGGGCATTGCTAGCGGCGCGGGCGGGCTCGGCGAGGCATATCCCACGGGCAATGCCATCGGGGCGTATCCGGGCGGCTGCGCGGGCTGACCAAAGGCTGGCTGGCCGTAGCCGGGATAGGCTGGTTGTTGCCAGACCGGCTGAGCCATTGGCATCGGACTTGCGGGCGTTATCGTCGCGCCGGCTGGCAACAAATGATCGACCGACGCTGGCGGCACGAATTGATCGACCGCGGCCGGTCCGGCTGGCTGGGACGGCTCCGGGGCTTTCTGATCGACCGCTTTTGCCGCGACTGTTTCCGGCTCGATCCCCCGCGGCATCATTCCCGGCGGGAACCGATCAGCATCGAGCGGCGCCCGCGATTTTGGCTTATCCGCCTCGACGGTCGCTTTCCGATCGCCCGGTGATTCGCCAGCTTTCTTACCACTTGCCAGGCAGCGGTCGTATTCCTTTTTGACAGCCGCATCGAGCAGGCAACTCTTCGCCGAGTTGATCTCGTCCAGCAACCGCGACCACTCTTTGGCGTGCGGTCCTGGTCGAAAGCCGCGAACTCGGGTTAGCGCCCGATCCCCCGCCTGGGCGATCTTTGCGGCATCTGATTCCAGCTCGGCCAGCCCCAGAATCTGGTAATAGGTGGGGCTGGTGGCGTCGGGCGGCAGGCCGAGCCACTCGTGGTAGGCATTGAACGCACCAGACACAGCGGCCTCAGTCGCAATATGGCGGCGGGATGACACGGCAGGCAATCCTCAGGATAGGTACAAATCGCTTATTGGGCAAGGACTTACGACGATCCCCGTAGCCGAAGTCGCCAGACTTCGGGCGAGTTCGGCTACATTTCTGACGGCCTTCAGGACATTGTGGACTTTGCGGCCCGCCCCGTTTCATGGTCAGCGATGTCACCGGGGTGCAAAATCCGCCGCCAGCCGCCATACTGCCAAAACCGGGACGCTTGCTGGCTCGTCTCATTTGCAGCCGTCGCCGCAGTGCTATTTGTTTCCGGCTATTTGTGTCCGGCTACCCGTATCGCAGCCATTCTTCGCGGCCGGCATCGCTGGCTTTGCCGTCGAGCCGATCGGCCGGCCGCGATCGACCCCATCTCTCGCTCCATAGCGAGCCGTCACGCACGCAAGGGCACCCGACCATGCAACGCACGAACTTCGTTCGCTACACGTGGCTCGCCTTATTCCTCGTGGGCCTGTTGGTCGCCGGCGCCTCGTCGCAGGCTCCTTCGCCGGCCGAGCTGCGGGCCCGTTCGACCAAACTCATGAACGACGGAAATTTCAAAGAAGCCTACGACGGCTTTCGCAAACTGTGCCTCGATCCCAAGACCGAGCCGGGCCAGGTTTCCAGCGACCTGACCAATGCCGTGCAGTGCCTCTATCGCTTGGGACGCGTGACTGAATTCGATGAGCTGGTGGAAAGCACGGTCGCCGCCCATAAGGAGAATTGGCGGCTCTTGCAAACGGCCGCCAATCAATACATCCAGACGCCGCACCAGGGGTTCATGATCGGCGGCAAGTACGAACGGGGCGGCCATCGCGGCGGCGGCGAAGTCAAGAACTCGGGCGAGCGCGACCGCGTCCGCGCCTTGCAGCTCATGCAGCAGGCGATTCCGCTGGCCGCGAAGGACGACAACAAGGGCGAAGTCTCGCAATTCTGGCTCAACTTCGGCGAGCTATTGCTCAATCATCGCGGCTTCTACGAGGCGTGGCGGCTCCAGTATCTGGCCGACCTGAATACGCTCCCCGACTACGACGAAGGCTACTTCTACTATCGCGAGTACAACGGCGCTCCGGTCGATGAGAATGGCAAGCCGGTCTATCACAGCGTTCCCAAGAGCTGGGAAGACGCCCAGACCGACGGCCAGCGCTGGCGATGGGCGCTGGCCCAGGCGGTCGAAAATTCGCCCCACCGGCTGAACGCAGTGCGGCTACACTTTGCCAATTTCCTGGAGCAACAATTCGGCGTGCAGTCGATGGCCCAGATCGGCCGCTTCGGCCGCGGCGGGTTCGGGCCAATCGAAGACGACGATACGAAGAAGAACGAAAGCGGCACCTACGCGCTGCACACGCTCAAGGAAAACGAGACGATCGCCAGGCTGGCCAACGGGATCAAGCGGTTTGAATTGCCCGACGAATTCAACTATCTGAAGCTCTATCAGCAGATCATCGCCGAACCCAAGACCGGCTACGCCGAAAATGCCTACCAGCAGCTCGCCGGCGTCTATGCCAATCGCCGGCAGTACCCGGCCGCGGCCAAACAGTGGCAGGAGAATATCACTAAATTCGGCCCCGGCCAGAACAACTGGAAGCAGCTCCAGCTTGACCAGATCGTCGGCAATTGGGGCACCTTCGAGAACACCACCTCGCAGCCGTCCGGCCAGGGAGCGACCGTCGAATTCCGCTTCCGCAACAGCAAACAGGTCAAGTTCGACGCCCGGGCGATCAAGCTGACCGAGCTGCTCGACGACGTGAAAGCCTACCTCAAGTCCGACCCGGGCAACCGCCTCGACTGGAACAAGCTCAACCTGGCGAACATCGGCTACCGCATCGTCCAGGAAAACGAGCAGAAATACCTGGGCGAATCGGTCGCTGCGTGGGATCTCGATCTGGAGCCGCGCGAGAACCACTTCGACCGGCGAATCACGGTCACCACGCCGCTGCAAAAGCCCGGCGCGTACATGCTCACGGCGAGCGTCGAAGGGGGCAACGTCAGCAAGATCATCCTCTGGGTCGCCGATACGGCCATCGTCCAGAAGCA
>JAKEHX010000173.1 GCA_022614795.1 Planctomycetaceae bacterium
AAGCACAGGCCGATGCCCTCCTCGGGACCGACTTCCAGGTAAACATTGTCGCTCCGCCCTTCCGGGCTCACGTGCAGGCCGTGCGTGTGCAAATTCGTGATATTGAACCCGTTCGGCTTGTTGGCCGCGTAGGGCTTGTCCGGCTCGTTCCGGTTGATGCGGTTGAACAACCTCACCCTTAGCAGGTCGCCCGGCTCGACGCGAATCTCGGGAGTCGTCATCTTCCCGTTGTAAGTTCGCACGCGCAACTTGTGCTGCGCGATCTTCCCGTCCGGCATCGGGTAGTCGACTTGAACTTCGGCGAACTCGACATTCAGATCAACGGTGACTTCTTTTTTCGTAGGGTCGGCGGACCGTCGGGAAATGCGCTCCGGCGGGGCGTACAAGGTATTCCGGGCGAGGACCTGATCGCGTTTCAGCCGGGCTTCCTCTTCCTCATCCTTCGGTTGACCGAAGGCCGCGCCCCATGAAAACATGACGGCAACAATTCCAACGAACCCACATAGCGAGAGTTGTCGGATGTTATTGCAATGGCAGTTGCAGCGCATCGGAGAACTCCTGAGCGGATCCGACATGAAACCGGGGCTTCATCAGACAGGCGGTGACACCGCATTTCCCAGCAGCAACCCTCTCGCCCCGCGCGTGGTAATTCAATAAATTACCAATACCCTGCCAAATTACCAGCAAAATTGCCTTTTTGAATGACTGACCACGCGTCAATTGCCGTCCAAATTCTTGGTTCTGAGCGGGCAGAGTCATCCAATATGGTGAATCTACTTCCGCCAAAGACTCCCGAACCCATCACGGTGGCCCGGGCCAAACCGTCACCCTTCACCCTGCGTCATTTGCTGGCGGTGATGGCCTTGGCCGGTTTATTGGTGCTCGTGCTGATCGGGGTGGGAACATCGTTGCTTGGACCAAGTGTAGGTGCGGCGAGACGTGCAGCGTGCCAATTCAACCTCCACGAAATCATGGTCGCCCTTCAGAACTACCACGATGTCTATCACCGCTTCCCGCCGGCTTATGTCGCCGATGCCAATGGCCAGCCAATGCACAGCTGGCGGGTATTGATCCTGCCGTTTTTGGAACACAAGCCGCTGTACGACGCGTATCGCTTTGACGAGCCATGGGACGGGCCGAACAACAGCAAATTGGCGGGCGATTTGAAGATTCTCATGTGTCCCTCCGATGGCACTCGCGGCACAGGCCAAACCAGCTACGTTGCCGTCGTCGGCCGCGGTACTGCCTGGCCGCGGGCGAAGTGCATCGACTTGGCCGACATCAGGGACGGCGTCAGCAACACGATCATGGTCGTCGAGGTCCATAACTCGGGCATTTCCTGGATGGAGCCCCGCGATCTCGATGTGTCACAGATGCCAATGGCCATCAATCCGCGAGTCGGCGGGAAGGGCGGCTTGGGCATCTCCAGCGGACATTCGCTTTGCGCCCATGCCGCCCGTGCCGACGGCTCAGTCTTCGTTCTGGAAGAGAAAACCCCGCCTGCGACGATCCGCGCCATGCTGACGATCGCTGGCCGAGATTAAGGTTGAGCAGCCGGGGTAGTGATCTTTCGAATACTGCCATTGGAGCGGCAGGGCAATCTGGACCACTTTGTTGCTTTGCCCACTTTGCCCAATTAACATCTAGGAAGTGGCAGAACCGTCCCGGGACCGGCCGCGCGCTATCGCGCGCGGGAACTCTGGGTATCTGCCTCCTGAAAAGCCAAACAGCGTTCCCGCGCACGAAACAAGGGTGGGTGTCGCGGGAGCGTCCGGCAACTTGATCCAGCATCACGGCAGCGGCGATTCTGGTTACGATTGACGTTGGGGCACGCGACCGTCAGGGGCGACGACAAGGAACGACTCATGCACATCGGCAAAATCTGGGCAGCATTGGCGGTGGCTCTCGCGGCGGGCTTGCTTGTCCCCCCGGTCCACGCGCAGAACAACCAAAACAACCAAGGCAACAACCAGAACAACGGCAGCAATATCATCGGCACCCTTCCGGCCGGTGTACTGGTGAGCCCTGAGGGCGTGCTGCGGGTCAAGCAGTTCGCCGACAAGACCGGGCAACTTGCCAAGCTGCGGGCGGCCGAAGCCCGGGTCAAACTCGGCGCCAATCTGGCCCGGCCCAGCGAGTTGCGAAAGGTTTCGCTCACCCGGCTGGAAGCGGCGATGGCCCAGCGGCTGGCCGCCGGTCAGGCCCCGACCGACGAGATGAAGAACCTCGCCGGCCTGACGCGGCTGCAGTACGTCTTCTATTACCCCGATTCGAAAGAGATCGTCGTTGCGGGCCCGGCGGAAGGCTTCATGGCCGATGGCGCGGGCCGCATGGTCGGCGTGAATAGCGGCCGGGCGGTGCTCGAGCTTCAGGACCTCGTGGCCGCGCTGCGAGCGTTTCCGCCGGCCGGAAAGGAGACGCACCTGATCAGCGTCTCGATCGATCCGACGGCCGAAGGGCTGGCGGCGATGCAAAAGTGGCTCGTGGAAATCTCGGGCAAAGTCCGCCCGGGCGACGCCAATGCCATAGTCGAAGGGCTGCGGCAGAAACTGGGGCTGCATAACGTCACGGTTGCCGGCGTTTCGCCCCGCACGCACTTTGCCCAGGTGCTGGTCGAAGCCGACTATCGCATGAAGCTGATTGGCATCGGCATCGAGCAGCCGCCGGTGAAGATGGCGACGTATGTTTCGCGTGCCAACCCGACCGATGTTTCGCGGAATGCCCTTCAGCGATGGTACTTCACGCCGAATTACGACTGCGTTCGCGTGACCGAAGACGCGCTGGCGATGGAGCTGGTCGGCCAGGGTGTGAAGCTGATCGGCGCTCACGAGCTGGTCAATGCCGACGGCGGGCGTGTTGCCGCGGCCGCGGGAAGCCAGGCGAGCGAACTCTACTGCAAGGCGTTCACGGAGCTGTATCCGCAGATCGCGCAACGGAGCCCCGTCTATGCCCAGTTGCGGAACTTGATCGACATGTCGGTCGCGGCCGCCTTTATCCAGAAGCAGGATTACTACGGCCAGTCCGGCTGGAAGGCCGAGGTGCTGCTGGATGAAGAGCAATATCCGATCGAGACCTACGAAGCGCCGAAGACCGTCGAGACCGCCTGCACCGCCATTTGGAAGGGCAGCCGCCTGATGACGCCCGTAGGCGGCGGCGTCCGCATCGAGCCAACGAGCGCTCTCAAGTCGAGCAATCTCTTGAAGGACGAAGAGGGAATGGTGAAAGCGGCTCACGGCCAGATTAAGCTCGAGGGCCTGACCGAGAACCAGTGGTGGTGGGATTAGGCCTTAGCAGCTAGTCGCAAAAAACCTCTCCCGACCACGAGCCGCATCAAGCCGCTCGTGGTCGTGCTGTTTCTTGTCCGACCGAGTGCGCTGCCCTGTGAATCATTCTGATTCGCGACTGTACTCATCCTGATTACAGCCCCGGCCCGCGGGTGCCCCGCCACGCTGCATAACTCGACATGGACCGGCTGTGCCAGCATTTCGCAAGTCTTTATTCGGACACGACTTAAGTGCTGCTTCGAGCCGCCTGCCAGCACGTTTGGCACGCCGGCTGCGTTCTAGGTCGTTCCGTTCGGCCCAACCCAAATCTACCCGTGGCCGAGATCAAACCCAGACCCAGGAATGTAGCCATGACCACCGCTTTCCGCACCATGACGCTGGCGATCGCTTCCGTCCTCGGACTCGTCGCCGCCGCCCAAGCCGACCACGGCCACTCGCTGGACCGGGTCGATCGCCTCGCCCGCGAGATTCAAGCCGAGAGCCGCGTGCTTTATTACGAGCTGCGCAGCGTCTCGTTCAGCAACGCCAATCTCCGCAGCGCTCAGAACGAGGTGGCGCAGATTTATCAGCTCGCGTCGCGCATTCACGACGGGGCCCACGGCGCCAGCAGCACCTACGGCATGGACCGCAACGTCCATTCGCTCACGCGGCTGGTGCACCACGTCGAAGAGCACCTGGCCGGTTACCAGCACTTCCGCCGGCACGTGGAGCGCCTCGATCGCCTGTCGCATGACCTCGAGAACGCGATTCACGACCTCGACAGCGACATTTACAGCAGCCCGATTTACAGTGGCCCGGTTTACAGTGGCCCAGTTCACGGCGGCCCGGTCTATACGACCCGGCCCGGCGTGAGCTACGGCCCCGGCGGCGTCACGATCGGCGGACGCGGCTTCTCGTTCTCGTTCGGACGGTAAACAGCGGTACGCAAGCACGAACCTGACACTCTGAAAAACAACCAGCCAGGACGGCTGTTTTCCATAACCAGCCCCGGCCGCACTAAAAGCGGCCGGGGCTTTTTTGTTGCGTCGCCACGAATCAAAGCCCCGACCAGTGGTCGGGGTGAAATCCGAGACGGGTCAAGGGAGTCCATTTTGCAATTCCTGGTTTGAGATTTCAGTAGTCCAAAGTCCGGTAGCAGCATGCACCCCACCGACCTCGTGTCGGTGGTTGTGTGATTGACAGCTAAAAGACAAAGCCCGCTTCACGCTTGTTTCGTTATCGCCTCGCCCGCCGCGAAGCGGCGGGCGAGGCGATAACGAGTGTTGGAGGCGCGGGTCGCGCTAGCTGTCATTCGTCGCCCCACCGCCGCGAGGTCCGCGAGGTCGGTGGAGGAGGACTGAAAACAGGAATTGCAAAGTGCAAAGCGAGCACCACGCACCGGCGATCCAACACCCTGACCAATGGTCAGGGCTTCAAAACTCCTGCCGCTGGATATACAAGCAGCCCAGGCCCAGCACGCCGATCATGAACGCCAGGCTGCTCCAGACGGGAGTCCACGGCCGCAGCTTCTTTTGCGCCCCGGCCAGTTCGCCCCCTTCGCTGCTCTCTTCGGTCTCCTGATCGGTAAGCAGATACTGCACCGTCTTGTAGAACTCGCCCGGCTTGGGAAGGAAGAGATAGAGCGGCCGGATCACATAGTAATAGGCCCGTTCGGAGAGATTCAGCTTGGCGTTAAGCATGCGCACGCGCTTGTCCGCGGCCAGGTCGTATTCAATCACGCGCGTGGCCCGGTCCGCCACGAGCAGATGTCCATCGGGACCATAGGCGATGGCCGAGATGTCTCCCTGACCGCCGACGCGGGCCGGAGCGAGGCTGTCGGTCTTGGTATCGAGCATCGCCAGCTTGCCGTCGTGAAACAAGAGCGCCAGCCAGCGGCCGTCGGGCGAAAACACCGCCGCGCGCGGCGGCGTGCCGCGCGAGCCGGTCAGCGTGCGGCGCTCCTTCAGCGTCTTGGAGTCGAGCAGCTTGATCGTGCCGTCCTTGCGGCAGACGGCGCAGGTCTGGCCCCCCAACGCGACGACGGCTGCTTCTGTTTCGTCTTGGATGACCCGCTCTTCGAGCAGCGATTCGTAACGCCCGCCTGGGCCGGTTGGCGTCAATAGCTCGATCGTGCCCCGGCTATAGACCGCCAGCGTTCCCGTTTGCTGATCGAGGGCGGCCGAAGCGGGGGCGGCCCAGAACGGGGACTCTTCCGGCGTCACGTTGGCCAGCGACTCGGCCTTCGATAGCGGTATGCTAATTCCCGGCAGCCGCAACATGACGGCATTCGTTCCCAGGCCGCGGACGACGTGCTGGATGCCGCTGGTCATGACGACAACCGGCGGATGCCCCGGCCGCGCCAAGAGGGCGATCGGCTGGCCGGGCGGCGGCGCCCCCTCGGTCAATTTCCACTGGCCCTCATTGCGAGCCGAGACGAATACCTTGCGACCTAGCGCCTTGAACGAAATTGTCGCCGCCGCGATCTGGTGGTTCCGGTCGTCATAGACCGGCCCGTTCATCGGCTGCGGGAAGCGGAACATCAGCTCCGGCAACCCGAGCAGCACCATGCGAATCTGCTCCTGGTCGCGGGCGGAATAGAGCGGCTTCCAGTTCCGCTCTTCCTCTTCCCAGGCCAGAAACGTGTTCAACTCGTCGCAGCAGACGATCTCCTTCCCCGCCGGGACGATGCGGGCGATGCGGTAGCGGCGGATCGTATTCTCCAGGCTGTCCTTCCCCGAGCCGACGAGGAAACAGACGGTCCAGAAGACGATGGCGACCATGACGGCGACGATCGTATTCCGCCAAATCGCCCCGGCCAGGGCCGCCACCGAGAAATAGACCGCGAAAACAAACGTGTAGATCAGGATGCACCACAACAGCCGCGGCTCCCAAATCCCCAGCCGCACTCCCATCACCAGCCACAGGCCGACGAAGAAATAAGTCGAGCACAACAGCACGAACGCGCAGCCCCCCAGGAACTTGCTCAGATACAGCATCGCCCGCGAGATCGGCTTGCTCAGCAGGAGGTGAATCGAGCCGGGATCGAGCATCTGCGGAACGATCGGCGCCGTCACGAGAATGGCCACGAGCAGGCCGATCGACAGCAGGCACTTGTCGATCAGCCAAGGAAGATTGGTATTGAGCGTCTTCACCAGCTCCTGCTTGCGGATCGGCAGAGCGAAACCCATGTCCCAGGCGAAATAGCGGAACTGGAACGACGTGGCCGGGCTGACCGCCACGAAGTCGGCAAACGCGGATTCAAACAGCAGCCGACGGAACCGCTGCCGCTCCTGGTCGCTCAGCTTCTCGTAGCCCTGCTTTTGCAGCTGCTTGAGCTCCTGGCCGGCGCTCACCCCCTTCCACGACGCGGGATCATAGAACTCGGGCTTCTCGATCACGCCGGCGATCGCCTTGTGGGCCGTTTCGTTCCACCGCTGGAACTCGCGGAGATCGCGGAAGTTTGGCTGCTCCGGCAGGCGCTTGTGTTCGCTCAGCGCCTTGCGCTCTTCGGCCGAGAGGAGCGACCAGATGTGCTTGCTCGGCGAGGCGCGCTCGGAGCGGCTCGACTCGCGCATTTTGGCGACCAGATCGGGCCACGACTCGACGTCTTCGGCGCGCAGGCCGACGGTCGCCTTCTGCACATAGGTGAGCGGCGCGACGGCCACGAGCACCACCGTGATCAGCGCGAGCAGGACCCACAGCACGCGCGACGCGAACGCCTCGCGGAAGGAGTCTTTGATGATGGCCAGGTAGGGACGCATACCAAGAATGTCGAATGTCGAAAGTCAAATGACGAATGAATGTCGAAATCGAATCTCAATGACGAAGGAAGACGTGACGACCACATTCGTCATTCGGTCTTCGGATTTGATTCGTCATTTGAATTTCGTCCTTCGTCATTCTCAGTCCACTGTTTCAGCAACAATCTCCAAATACGCCTCTTCCAGGCTCACCCGCCGACGCGACAGGCCGACGATGCTCACTCCCGCCTGCCGCAGCTGATCGACGAGCATATCGACCGCCGGCTGGCTGGCGACGCGGGTCACGATGCGGTGATCAGATGCCGAAAACGACTGCCAATGCGCGATCGCTAGCGGACCCAACGTCTGGCGAATCAGCGGCTCGGAGGCGGTCAGGTCCAGGTGCAATTCCAGCTCTTCGCTCTGCTCGTGCGGCTGGCCATTTCCCGCCATTTGAACACGGCCAGAGACTTGCCCGCGGCCCGATGTGATCTCGGCGACGTTGGCGACGCGCCGCAGGTTCCCCTTGTCGAGAATCGCCACGCGGTCGCAGATCAGCTCGACTTCCTGCAATATGTGGCTGTTCAGAAAGATTGTCTTGCCGCGCTTCCTCAGGTCGGCCAGAAAGCCGCGGACCTGCGAGCGGGCCAGCGGGTCCAGACCGTCGGTCGGCTCGTCAAGGATAAAGAGTTCGGGTTCGTGGAGCATTGCCTGGGCCAGGCCCAGGCGCTGAAGCATGCCCTTGGAATAGGTCCGCACGGGGTCCTTGGCCCGGTCGGCCAGGCCGACCATCTCGAGCAGTTCGCCGCGCCGCTGGCGGATCACTGATGTCGGCACGTTGCTCAAATGGCCGTAGTATTCAAGGGCCGTGTGCCCCGTCAGATGCCGCGGGACGCGCAGGTTTTCCGGCAGGTAGCCGATCAGCTTTCGCCCGCGCCAATCGCCCGCCTGAAAGCCGAGCAGCTTCGCGTCGCCGCCGGTGCGGCGGATGATTCCGAGCAGGATTTTGATGAAGGTGGTCTTGCCCGCGCCGTTGCCGCCCAGGAGTCCAAAGATTTCGCCCCGCTCAACGCGCAGACTCACGCCCCGGAGGGCCTCCTGCCGCTTGCGGCGCAGGATTCCCTCGAAATAAGTCTTGCAGAGGTCGTGGGTTTCGATCGCCGCTTCGGTGGTCACGCGCGCCCTCGCCGGCTCGCTCGATCGCTGGAATGCGATGAGGTATCTGCCCAAGTGTACCACGCCCGGGCGCTGCGAGTTTCGGGCGGAATTCGTAGGCGGTAATGGTTTCGGCTACGGCCTGACCGTCACCCGCCCGATCGAATAGTACGTAAAGCCGTGCTGCTGCATGTGGGCCGCGTCATAGAGGTTGCGGCCGTCGAAGATGATCGGGCCGGCCATTCGCCGCCGCATCTCGTCGAAGTCGGGATTGCGGAACTCGCCCCACTCGGTGTTGATCGCCAGGGCATCGGCCCCTTCGAGCACGTCCATCGGCGTGTGGCCGTAGATCAGCCGCTCGCCATATTCGGCCCGCACGTTCTCCATCGCTTCGGGATCGTGCACGGCGACCTTGGCTCCCGCGCCGAGCAGATGGTCGATCAGGGTCAGGGCCGGGGCCTCGCGGATATCGTCGGTCTTGGGCTTGAAGGCCAGGCCCCACAGGGCGAAGTGCTTGCCGGCCAGTTGGGCCCCGAAGTGCTGCTGGATTTTGTGCCACAGGATGTGCTTCTGGCGGTTATTCACCTCATCGACCGCGTCGAGCATTTGCGGGTCGAGGCCGGCCTGGCGGGCCAGATGTGCCAGGGCCCGCACGTCCTTGGGAAAGCAGCTGCCGCCGTAGCCCACGCCAGGAAACAAAAATGCAAAGCCGATCCGCCGGTCGTGGCCGATGCCGCGGCGGACGTCGTTGATGTCGCCCCCCAGCCGCTCGCAAAGGTTGGCCATCTCGTTGATGAAGCTGATTTTGGTGGACAGGAGGGCGTTGGCCACATACTTGGTCAGCTCGGCGCTCTCGGGCGTCATGGCCAGAAACGGCTTGTCGGTCCGCAGGAACGGGGCGTACAGTTCCTGGAGCGTATCTTGGGCGTGCTGCGTGCGGACGCCGACGACGACGCGGTCCGGGTATTGAAAATCGTTGACGGCGGCGCCTTCTTTCAGAAACTCGGGATTGCTGGCGACATCGCAATCGCGGCCGGTCAACTCGCGGAGGCGGCCGTAGATCTTGGCGTTGGTGCCGACGGGAACGGTGCTCTTCACGACGACGATCGCGTCTTTGGCCAGGTGTGGAGCAAAGCCCTCGACCGCCTTCCAGACAAATTTCAGATCGGCGGCGCCCTTGTCCTCGGGCCGCTCCGAGGTGGGCGTGCCGACGGCGATGAAGATCAGCTTGGCGGTGCGGACGGCGTCGCCAGTCTTGGTCGTGAACTTGAGCCGCCCGGCCGAGGCGTTGCGGACGACCAGCTCCGACAGGCCCGGCTCGTAGATCGGGATTTCGCCGTGCTCGAGCCGCTCAATCTTGGCCTGGTCGATATCGACGCACACGACATCGTTGCCGCTGTCGGCGAGGCACGTTCCGGTCACGAGGCCGACATAGCCGGTGCCGATCATGGCGATCTTCATCTCAACTCCTCCGTGGCAATCGCAAGGGGTACGTCCAGCCGGCGCACCCGCCGGCCCTTTAGCAGCATCTAGCCGCTACGGTACGCAAATGGGGAGGAATTGCCTAGAGCGGCCAGGTCCCGGCTAAGGTCAAAAACAAACGCGGCCCGCGAGCGGGCCGGTGCGAAGAACGTCAAGGTCCTCAGCCAGCGGACAAGGGGCCACGTGGAATCGACCGAATTCGCCGAGGTGCTCGCCAAGGCCGGCGGCGTCTGGTTCGGCGGCGGCCGCCAGTGGCGGTTCGTCGATGCCTATGCCGGCACCAAGGCCGAGCTGCTCTTGCACGAGGTGCTGCGCCGCGGCGGCGTGATCGGCGGCAGTAGCGCCGGAGCGACGATCCAGGCCCAGTACCTCGTCCGCGGCAGCGTGCTGGGCAACACCGAGATGATGGCCGAGGGCTACGAGCGGGGCCTCGCCTTCCTGCCCGCAGCCGCCATCGATCAGCATTTCACGCAGCGCAAGCGGCAGCCGGACATGACGGGCGTGATGCAGCGCTTTCCGCAGCTCTTGGGGATCGGCATCGACGAGGCGACGGCGATCGTCGTCCGCGGGCAGACGGCCGAGGTGCTCGGCGCGGGCCAGGCCCACTTTTACGACTATCGCACCGCTCCCGCCGCCTGCGAGCCGGACTTCACAGC
>JAKEHX010000174.1 GCA_022614795.1 Planctomycetaceae bacterium
ATTATCAGAACTCGACGGTGTTCGACACGGACGCGGTATGTGGCGATTCGTTCGACAAAAGGAGGCGGCGAGCAACCGTTCTCAGGGCGGTACTCCCAGCCGTGCCAAGGACAGGTAATGCAACCATCGACGATCTTGCCTTCGCCGAGCGGTCCGCGCTGGTGCGCGCACACATTCGTGACTGCGGAGACCTTTCCTCCGTAACGGAAGACAGCCACTCGTTCGCGACCTGGCAGACAGACAACTTTGGCCCGGCTATCAGGGATTTCCTCCACCGAAGCTACGTCAATCCAGATTTCGCTGTCGGTCGAACTGGGCCAGGAACGTGACGGCCCGTCTTTCCGCCGCTCTCGCCATGCCGTCAGCAGGTGCAAGGAAACGACGCAAGTCAGCCCAACCGCCAATATCGCAGCGTAGAACCAGCTCCGCTCACTGGCCAACGCGCCGAGCACCACGTGCATGACGAGCAGGGCGTAAGCGACATAGACGGCCATGTGCAAGGATTTCCAGACGCTGGCTCCGAGGTTTTTCTGCCAAAAGTCATGGCTTGTCGCGGCTAAGAGAAACAGGATGGCCAGAGCACCGATTCCCAGGAATTCAAAGGGAAATGCCATCCACGACATGAAGTTCGTATTGCTGCTGAGCAGCGAAACGAGCGGATTGATTTGGCCGAACCCGTGGTAATAGCCCGTGGCCAAGAGGCCGTGTGCCAGACCGACAAGAAACGTGGCGACACCCAGATGGCGGCGGTTGTAGAGCACGGGCAAGAGTCGCCGATCCAATCGGGCCAGTGGGCCGATGCAGAGCACGATGTGCAGCATCAAGATGCCACACGTCCCCAGCGCGCGAATCAGGAGCACTTCCAGGCCGCCGTTCCAAAACAGCCGACCAACCGTGATGAACGTGGCCAGATAACTGAGCACGCCAATCACGATCGTGGCATCGTACATCCGCTTGTTGGGGTTCCAGTTGACCGCCTTGTATTTCACGCTCATGGTCGCACCTCGCCAGCAATCGGCGGTACCGACGATCCAACCCGGAGCTTGGGACGGAGCAGAATTCCCATCGCCAGTCCCGAGACGAGAAGCGGCGCAATCACCAGCCACATCCAGAGATGCCAGTTACGGTGCAAGCGTGTCATGCCACACTCCGTCGTCGCCATACCTGGAGCCAGCGAATGGCCAGTAGCGGCCACAGCGCAGCCGCGGCGGGAATGATGAGCAGTCGGAAACTGAGAGGGGTTCCCTTTGCTGCGTCGTCAATCGTTGCGGCACCCCACACCGCAAAAGCGATGGCGAAGATGAACCCCAGTCCGGTATAAGCTCCGGCGGCTCCAAGAATCAGTTCAGCCGTCGCCATCGCGGCCTCTCCAAGAGTAATGTTGCCGTAAAAGTCTCAGCTAACCTTCGCTGTCGATGGCATACACGGACCGACCGCCGTCCACGGGCAAACACACGCCGGTCAGGAAGTCGTTCTCGACAAAGTGCATGACGGCCTGGGCGACGTTTTCGGGACGCCCTTCGCGTTTGACGAGCGTGGCATTGATCGCCTGCTCGCGCTCGGCGATCGGCAGATCGGGCGGCAACATGACCGGCCCTGGCAGAATGCAGTTCACGCGGACTCGCGGGTTGCGGGTCCCGAGTTCGACCGCCAGGCACCGTGTCAGCGTCGGGATCGCCCCCTTGGACGGGAAATAGCCGGCGTAATTGACATAGGGCCTGCTCGTTGCCCAGTCACCGAAGGTGACGATCGAACCACCTTCCTGCTGGCGAGTCATCGCCAGGCCGACGTGCTGGCAGCAGAGGAACGTGCCGAGTGTGTTGGTCTCAAAGAAGCTCCGCACGTCCGCCGCGGTGACTTCTTCCAGCCGCTTGCTGCGCCAGGCGGCCGCGCAGTTGACGAGCACGTCGATCCGGCCAAAGCGGGCGAGCGCTTGCTCCACCAGATTGCGGACAGCCTGTTCATCGGTCAGGTCGGCTGCAAACGCAGCCGCTTCGACATCGCGCTTTTGAAACTCCGCCACGGTTTCCAAGGCTTCGGCGGCGGAGCTGCGATAGTGGATGGCCAGCTTATACCCGCGCTGTGCAAAGGCATCGGCAACATGCCAGCCCACTCGGCGTTTACCGCTGCCAGTGATCAGAGCGACTTTCCGTGTGTTCATTTTTGTATCTCCGGGACTGCTCGCTGGGATGCTTCTGGACCGGCTGAGGTGACAGAGAGTGACAGACTTGGAAAGAGCTGTGGAAAAGTAACCGCCCAGCCCCGGTTCGCATCGAATCATTCGTTCGAGTTCTCGTACCTGACACCGATGGATGAGAGGCAGAGCGATGGCCTGGGAATCAGCCGCGTTTTTCTCGGAACATGGCCTGGGCAGTGACGGCCCGGCTGATCAGCTCGGATTCGCTGTGCAACAGCTCATTACGACGCAGCAGGAACTGGCCACAGTGCTCGATTCGCTGACGGACGCACAGTACCGGCAAAAGCCGGTCGGCGTTGTCCCCAGCAGCATCGGCGGGCACATTCGCCACTGTCTGGACCATGTCGAGAGCTTGCTCGTGGCTGCCCGCACGGGCCAACTCAATTACGACCATCGAGAGCGCGGGACCGATGTCGAGTCGTGCCGGCAGGCCGCGCTGCGTGCGATCGAACGGCAAGGAGGACAGTTGCAGCGGCTTGCCGGCCTCAGCGCTAGTTTTTCAGTGCAAATGGTCGCCCTGCTTTCTCCGGCATCTCCGCCTGTCGTTGTGACGACCAGCCTGGGAAGGGAGCTGGCCTTTGTGCTGAGCCATACCGTCCACCACAGCGCCCTGGTGGCGGTCATGGTCAAGCTGCTCGGCAACATGGTTCCCGAGCGGTTTGGATACGCCCCTGCCACGATTGCCTATTTGGAGCGCAGCCCATGTGTACGGTGACCGCTTTAAGCGAAAGGGCGGATAACGGCGAGCGCTGGGTGCGTGTAGCTTGCAACCGGGACGAATTACGGACCAGGCCCGTTGCGCTCCCTCCACAGCGAAGGCAATTTAGCGATTGCGTTGCGATCTTCCCAATGGACCCGGTCTCTGGCGGAACATGGATCGCGGTCACGAGCGCCGGTTTGGGGTTCACCGTCTTGAATCTCTATGACGCTTCCCGACCAAACTGTTGTGGACCGCGTAGCCGTGGGCTGATCATTCCCAGCCTGCTTTCCGCCAAGACGCTGAATGCGGCGGTTGATCGCATCGCGCGACTGGATGCAACACAGTTTGCCCCTTTTCGTCTCGTTTTGCTAAACGACTGTGAACTCGTCGAGTTTGCCTCGATAGGAACGGCCGTGGAGCGCACCATTCGCAGCAATTTGAGCAGTCCCACCTTCTTCACCTCATCGGGACTCGGAGACCACCTTGTGGACGGACCTCGGCGCGAGGTCTTTAGGCAACTTCTGGGCAATGACTATCCAACTCGTCAGCAGCAGGATGACCTGCACCGGCACTCTTGGGCCGATCGTCCGCACGTGAGCATCTGCATGCAACGGAGTGATGCCCGGACCGTGAGCTACACGACGTTCGAGATTACACCAAAGCGCGTGAGACTCGATTACTACGCCGGCGCGCCCGGCGAGGATGCTGAGACGTGGTCGTTGTGCGATTTCCGTAAATCCCCTCGGGTACGACGGGAATCATGCGCAACCTGATCCCACAATTGATAGCAATAATCGGTGGCACGTTCGTGTCGGAAGACCTGACGTGCATTTCCACCGGACTTTTGATCCGCGAGTCTCACCTCCATCCACTTGTGGGACTCGGTGGATGTCTCGTCGGAATCGTTGCCGGGGACTTTGCTTTATGGTTCCTAGGACGAGTTGGCGGTCGCCGAGTGCTGCAATGGGGATGGATTCAGCGGCGGTTACCAGGCTCAAAACTCGCCCGCCTTCAGCATTTCCTGGACAATCGCTTGGGCACCGCCGTGTTGGCGGCGCGATTCCTCCCTGGAACACGAGCCGTCCTGTATATCGTCACCGGGGCGCTCGGAAATCGGCCTGGTCAATTCCTCGGTTGGTCGCTCGCCGCGGCACTGATCTGGACACCGCTCTTGGTTTTTGGGACGGCTATGTTCGGGGACGTTGTGGTGACGCCCCTCGCATCGCTCGTGGGAAGTCGAGCGTGGGCAATGATAGCCACCGGCGGCTGCCTCCTGGCAACGCTGAATCTGGCACCCATTTGCATCAGGGAAGAATCCCGATCTCGCTGGATCGCCAGGCTCTCACGCCTCTGGCGGTGGGAGTTCTGGCCGAGTTGGATATTTTACCTACCGCTGCTGCCGTGGCTGGCGATCCTGGCAGTTCGGTATCGCAGCGCCACGGTTTGGACGGCAGCCAATCCCGGCATTCCCCAAGGTGGCGTCGTTGGTGAATCGAAGTTTGCGATCCTATCCAAGCTGCCAGCACGGTGGACGCTGCCCAGTGTCTTGATCGACCGTCCAACGGTGGAAGAGCGCACTCGACAACTTCAGCGCGGCATGCAAGAGCAATGCTGGAGCTTTCCGCTCATTCTCAAGCCGGACGCTTCGCAGCGCGGTGCCGGGGTAAAGCGCGTTCACTCTATCGAGGAAGCGGCCAACTACCTCGACAGCGCGCCCTTCGCGGTGATTGCCCAGCCCTACCATCCCGGCCCGTTCGAGGCCGGCATTTTCTATGTGCGCCTCCCCGGTGCGGCGCGGGGACGCATCCTTTCGATCACCGACAAACAGTTTCCGCAAATAGTCGGTGATGGCCATTCGACTCTCGCACAACTCATTTGGCGGCATCCGCGGCTACGGATGCAAGTCGATACTTTTCTGCGCCGTCATATAAATCAGCAAGACCGCGTGCTGGCCGCCGGCGAGACCATGCAACTTGCCGTAGCGGGCAATCATTGCCAGGGGACGATGTTCCGCGACGGCAGCCATCTCTTTACTCCCGAGCTGGAGCAGCGGATCGACGCCATCGCCCAGCACTTCTCGGGTTTCTATTTCGGCCGCTTCGACGTGCGTTACACAGATGAGCGGGCCTTTCTAGCCGGCGATGATCTGGCCATTGTCGAGCTGAATGGAGTCACGTCGGAATCGACCAATCTCTATGACCCCGCCCATTCGCTCTTGACCGCCTACGCAATCTTGTTTCGGCAATGGGCACTATTGTTTCAGATCGGTAACGCCAACTGCCGGCGCGGCATCCAACCGACAGCGGTGAACGAATTGGTGGCCGTGGTTGTTGGCTTCTATCGAGGACATCGGCCTGATCCGCTCGCCGATTGACGCTGGTCGGTTCAGAGACTCACGGCTGGCGGCAAAGGAGCAGAGTGTCATGGTCAGGTGGTGGCAGTCCTGGTTGAGTCAGAGGCGGTCGGTCGCGTACCGACGCAAGCCGCCTCTCATTCTGGTCAACGGATTGGCCGAGCAGGCAGAGACCTGGTTCTGCAACGCCGATCACTGGCGCAAGCAATTTGCCGTCCACATGCCCGTCTTGGCGGCCTACGACGGTCAGCCGCTGCACAAGCGACTAGAGGCCGGGCTAACCATCGACGTTGATTTTCTAGTCGAGCAGCTTCGCGAGTATCTGGAGAGCTTCGTCTCCGAGTCAGCTTACGATCTGCTCGCCAACAGCATGGGCGGAAAGATCGTCGTCGAGTTCGCGGTGCGCTATCCGCAGCTTGTGCGGCGGCTTGTATTACTTTGCCCTTCGGGCCTGGCGGATCGCGAGCGCCTCCCGATCGTGGAGGGAGTTCGCCGCAGCGACTTGTCAGCCGTCATCTCTTCCGTATTTCACAGCCGACGATTTTCCTCTCCACAACTCGTGGGGCACTACCAGCGCCGGCTGGCGAACAAGCGCTGGCGGACCGGACTTTTGCGGACCATCCGCGGCACGATGGAGCATTGCGTGCGACATCGTCTGGCAGAAGTCACCCAACCGACGCTGCTGGTTGTGGGGGAAGAAGACCAGATTGTCGATCCCCGGCAGTCCTTTGAGGCAAGTAAGGCGTTGCAAAACGGGCGCGTCGTTGTATTGCCGAAATGCGGACACGCGCCGCAAATCGAACGCGCGGCAACTATCAATCGGCTCGTGGAGCAATTCCTCCTGGAGGGGACCTCGCCGTGCTGCTGAACAGCTTGCAAGGTGCGCTGTCGTCGAGTCCTGCCCGGTGGGCAGTCAATACAGGGTTTTCCTGGTTGGCACGCTATCGTTACCAGCAGGTCGATTCTCTGTCGTTCGGCGACGCCCAGGAGCAGACACTACAACGGCTGATCAGGACGGCACGCCGGACTCGATTCGGACGTGAACACGACTTTGATGGAATTTGCAGCATTGAAGATTACCAGCAGCGGGTGCCGCTGCGGACCTACGAGGCGTTTTGGCAGGAATACTGGGAGCCAGAGTTTCCGAATTTGCGTGACGTGACGTGGCCGGGCACGTATCCCTACTTTGCTCTCTCGTCCGGCACGACCTGTGGTGGAACGAAGTATGTCCCGGTCAGTCGGCAAGTGCTGCGGTCGAACATGCGAGCAGCGATCACCGCGCTTTCCTGGTTTCACGCAGAGCACCCGCAGGC
>JAKEHX010000175.1 GCA_022614795.1 Planctomycetaceae bacterium
ACATTCTTGTCTGCCGATCGGGCTGCCGGCAGACAAGAATGTCTGCCCCACAGTGCCGCCGTCCAGCACCTTCGCGATATTGGGGTGGTCCATGAGGGCCAAGGCCTGGCGCTCGGCCTCGAAGCGAGCGATGACTTGCTTCGAGTCCATGCCGGCCTTGATGAGCTTCAGCGCCACCACGCGTTTGACCGGCTCGGTTTGCTGGACCATCCAGACGGTGCCCATGCCGCCCTCGCCGATTTGCTCCAGGAGCTTGTACTGGCCGATGACCATGCCGGGCTTTTCCGTCGTACTCGCGTCAAGCGTTACGCCGACTTGGGCATCGGACTCGAGAAAGGAGCTGGCCGGGGCGTAATGCCGCAACAAATCATCGATTTCGCCGCGCAATGCTTCGTCTTGGCCGCAAGCCGTCGCAAGGTACTGTTCGCGTTCGGCGGCGGAAGCGATTTCCACCGCATTGAGGAAGATGCTCTTGGCTCGGTTGTGCTCGGCGTTCATGGCTTGGGCTCCGCGAGGCGCGCCTCGCTATGGATGAGTGCGACAAAAGAGCGGTTGATCCGCCAGTGTATGGCGACGTTTTGCGATTTTCTTCAATCTGGATCGGCGTGGCGGTCAGTAGCAACGGTCCCGGCAAGCGCGCGCTGCAGCCAGGTCTTGGCGTAAGTCCAATTGCGCTCGGCGCTTCGTACAGAGATCCCAAGCATCTCTGCGGCTTGCGGCATAGTCAAGCCGGAGAAGTAACGAAGCATGACCAGCTTCGCAGCCAAAGGATCAACGTCAGACAGGCGACCTAGCGCTTCGTCCAGTGCCAGCAGTTCATTGGCAGGTTCGGCGAGGCTCAATACCTCGTCCAGGTTCACGCGGCGCAGGTCGCCGCCGTGCTTGTGACGACTTTTGCGGCGCGCTTGTTCTACGAGAATCCTCCGCATCGCTTCCGCGGCGGCCGCAAAGAAGTGAGCGCGGCTGTTCCACGGTTGAGCCTTTTCGGTGTCTACCAGGCGCAGGTAGGCTTCGTGAACCAGCGCAGTGGCCTCTAACGTTTGCCCCGGCTTCTCGTGTGCGAGTTTCTGGGCCGCAAGTCGGCGCAGCTCTTCGTAAACCAGCGGCAATAGTTGCTCGGCGGCACTCGGGTCGCCTTGTTCGATGGCGGACAGGATGCGTGTGACCTCACTCATGACGGTTGAAGATAACCGTTCCGATTCCCGCCGGCAACCATTGAGTAGAATCCTATCCGCAACGTAACAGTATTCTGATACAGTCAAGTGATTGCTATTGTGACGCGGCGAGCGCAGCAGGCGCGTTTGGAGATGACTTGGTATGCGCACACGTGAGGTGGAAAAATTCCAAGGCACGGACCGATTCGAAGTATTGCGCTGCCTCGGCGCCGGCGGCATGGGCGTAGTCTACGAGGTCTACGACCGCGACCGGAACATTCGCGTGGCGCTCAAAACCCTTCGTCAAATCGACGCCACCGGCCTCTATCGCTTCAAGCACGAGTTCCGCGGGCTCGCGGAAACCGTTCATCCAAATCTGGTGCCCCTCTACGAACTCATCTCCGACGGATCGACGTGGTTTTTCACTATGGAGCTTATCGACGGCGTCGATTTCTTGAGCTACGTGCGTGCCGGGCAGAATACGGCGCCGGCCCCTGTGCAAGAGGAGACCGTCGATCACCTTTCCCAGCCATTGGCGGGAACCGTCGACTCGGCTCTGCCCACGCTTGGCGACGCTGCGAATTCGGAGGCAGGCGAGTCGAACCGCACCGATCCGGCGCTGCCAGAAATCGATCTGGACTTTGACCGCGTGCGTGCGACGTTTCGCCAAGTGGCCGAGGGAGTGCTGGCATTGCACCAAGCCGGCAAGCTGCATCGCGATCTCAAACCTGCCAACGTCCTGGTGCGGCGCGATGGTCAGGTCGTGCTGCTGGATTTTGGGCTGCTGGCCGATCTGGGTCACCGGCCTAGCGTGCACGGCGAATCTAAGCCCACCGGCCTACTGCCATCCGATTATTACGAATCGACCGACCATAACGCTGCCGGCACCATCGCTTACATGGCGCCGGAGCAGGGCGCCGCCCAGCCCTTGACCCCGGCAAGCGATTGGTATGCCTTCGGCGTGATGCTGTTTCAGTCGCTCACGGGCAAGCTGCCGTTCACCGGCCGGCCCATGCAGATTCTGGACAAGAAACTGCAACGAGACGCTCCAGCGCCGGCGGAGTTGGTCCACGGCATTCCGGAAGATCTCAACACGCTGTGTGTGGAGCTCTTGCGGCGCGATCCGGCCGCCAGACCTAGCGGCCGCGACGTGTTGGCCCGGCTTCACGGCGCGCCCGCGACGGCCGACGAGGCTGCCGAGAGCTTGCCTTTCGTCGGACGCCGGGAGCATCTGGCGGAATTGGGGCATGCTTTCGAAGAGATGTGCCGCGGCCGGACAGTGATTTGTCGAGTGCATGGCCGATCCGGCGCCGGCAAGAGCGCGTTATTGCAGCATTACCTCGATGGACTTTCAGAGCAAGGCCGGGCGGTCATCTTGACGGGCCGCTGTTATGAACAAGAGTCCGTGCCCTTCAAAGCCGTAGATAGTTTGATCGACTCGCTGGCGCGTTATTTGCTTCGGTTGGAGCGCTCGGACGTGGCCGGGCTCATCCCGGAGCAGGTTGCCGCTCTGACGCGGATTTTTCCGGTGCTGCGCCGCGTTGAAGCGATCGTGCGGGCTGAGCAGCCGCTCGACTTTCCGGAGCCGCGCGAGCTGCGCCGCAAGGCATTTGCCGCGTTACGCGCGCTCTTGGCGCGGCTGGCGGTCCTGCAGCCGCTGGTGCTCGCGCTGGACGACCTGCAATGGGGGGACGCAGACAGCGCCGCACTATTGACCGACCTTTTGTCGCCGCCCAACCCGCCGCGCGTGCTCGTCCTGATGGCGTACCGCAGTGAATATATCGAGACGAGCGCCTGCTTGAAGGTGCTGCTCGCGCCGCGCACGCGGACCGATGCCAACGTCGTTGACCGCGAGCTCACCGTGGCGGCGCTCACCCCGGAGGAAACTTTGGAACTGGCGACTGGCTTGCTGGGCCACGCCACGCTCCAAACTAAAGTGCAGGCGGAGCAAGTTGTCCGCGAATCGGGAGGCAATCCGTATTTCGTCCTGGAACTGGTGCGGCACATCAAGGCCGGCCTGGACTTGACCGGCGCCAGCGGCCACGATCTCGATGAAGTGCTCTGGCGGCGCGTGCAAAAACTCGACAGCGTGCCGCGGCAACTGCTTGAAGCCATCGCCGTGGCCGGCCAACCGATGCGACTGCGGATCATCTATCAAGCGGCCGGACTGGCAGCGCCTTCGCCACACGTTTTGGCGCAGTTGCGAGCCGCGCACCTGGTGCGCAGCACGGGACCCAGTCTGGATGACGACGTCGAAACCTACCACGACCGCGTCCGCGAAAGCCTCACGGCACGATTGCCGGCCACGATCCAACAGTGCCATCACGGCGGTATTGCCGTCGCTCTGGAAGCATCTGGCAACGCCGATCCAGAGGCAATGGCCGTGCATTTTCACGCGGCCGATGAACTTGCCAAGGCCGGGCAATACTACCTCCAGGCAGCAGGACAGGCCGAGCAGGCGCTGGCTTTTGTACGGGCCGCAAAGCTCTATCGCCAATCTTTGGACGCCCTGAAGCCGGCCGGCGCGGAGGACCGTCGTCTCCGAAAGAAGTTGGGCGACGCGCTGGTCAATGCGGGCCGCGGCGGCGAAGCTGCCCAAGTGTATGAGCGCGTATGTCAGGGCGCTTCAGGAGACGAACGGCTCGAGCTACAACAGTTGGCGGCGACGCAGTATTGCGTCAGTGGCCATCTGGACAGAGGCAGGACGCTGTTCCGCTCAAGTTTGAAAGCGGTCGGCTTGAGCCTGCCAGGTGGGACCATGACGGCGCTCGTCTCGCTGCTTTGGCACCGGCTGCGCTTGAGATGGCGCGGCCTCAAGTATGTCGAGCGCGACGCCGCCAGCGTCCCGGCACTCGAACTCATGCAGATCGACATGATGTGGTCGGTCATCAAAGGATTGAGCATGACCGACACGATGATTGTCGCTGATTTTCAGTCGCGCAATCTGCTCAAGGCCTTGCAAGCGGGCGAACCGACGCGGTTGGCACGCGCCCTGGCCTGGGAGACGGCGTTTGCCAGCGCTCCAGGACTGGCGGGGAAAGCCCGAACGGACCTGCTCGAGCGCACAGCGCAGGAATTGGCAGTACGCTTGGGCGATCCGTACCTTTTGGGACTGTGCCGAACTGCCTCGGCCATCGCCGCCCACCATCAGGGCCGCTTTGTCGAATCCGTCGAGCACGCCCTGGAGGCCGAAGATATCTTGCGGCAACGCTGCACCGGCGCTGCCTGGGAAATCGGCACGGCGCGAACGTTTATCGTCTACTCCGCCTATTACGCGGGCCGGTTCGCCGAAATCGTCCAGCGCACCGATGCGTACTACGCCGATGCGGTGGAGCGTGGCGATCTTTTCGCCGTCACCACGCTTGGAACCTGGGCGAAGCCGATCGTCCGCCTGGTGGACGACGATCCTGACGGCGCTTTGTGCCAGATCGCCGAAGCCCTGGCGCAATGGCCCTACGAAGGCTTTCACATCCAGCATCTGGCAGCAATGCTCCATCGGGCGTGGACGCTGCTTTATATGGAAAGAGGCGTCGAGGCGCTCCAGCTACTCGACGAACAGGCGCGGCCGCTAAAGCGCTCGCTGCTCCTGCAATTCCAGTCAATCCGCACCTGGGTGGCGGATATGCGTGCCCGCTGCGCGCTCGATGCGGCCGCACACGGAATGGACCGTGAACACTGGCTCAAACAGGCCGAACGCGCAGCGCGGCAGCTACAGCGCGAACGAACCCCGTGGGGCAACGCGATCGCCGATCGTGTCTTGGGCGCGGTGGCCATTTATCGCGGCCAGACCGATGCCGCCGTTACTCTTTGGGAAAAGGCCATCGCCGGCCTGGAGCGACACTTCGGGGCCTGGGCTGCCGCCGTCAAGTCGCGGTTGGGAACCTTATTGGGCGGCGATCGGGGTCGAGCCTTGTGTGCGGAAGCGCAATCGTACATGCAGGCGCAGCAAGTCCGCAATCCAGAAAAAATGCACTATCTGTATTTGCCCGTGCGCATCGACAAGTGATGGTTGTCGCGTTCCAAATCGGGACTCACATCAGCACTTCCACCGGGATACCGGTGAACGACAAGAGGCGCTTATCGTTTGTCAGAAAGCGGTCACAGCCCGCCTCGACTGCAGCCGCCAAGTGCAAAGAGTCGGCCAGTTTGAAATTGTTTGCGGCCCGAATGACGGTTGCTCGGTCGAATACCGCCGTCGTAATCGGGACGACCTCCACGTCCGGTCTGCCACAAAAGGCGTCAAACAGAGTCAGCTTCAGATTGTCGCAGTTCTTAAGCGGCTTGACCCGATATTCGAGCCGCACCAAGTCACTTACTGCGATCCCATCCTTGGCGGCGGCAAGGGCAGCCAGCCGGTCTGTGGCCGAAACATTGAGCGGCCCGGTATGGTCGAAGAAGTACATCAGAATGACGCTATCGCAATAGACCAGCATCAGGGCTGCTCCGGCTTGTGGCGTTGCTCGTCCGCTTCCCGGAGCAAGTCGTCAATTCGGTCCCCTTCGCGCAGCCACTCGATGTGGGAATTCAACTCCTTCTCGTCCATGAAGTGACAGCCGGCTTCTTCCATCTTCTTCCGGGCGTTCTGCATGAACACAAACCAGTTTTCCTTCGCTGGCGTCGGCTCGGACTGCCGCCGCAAGACGACCGTGACCCGGCCCGGCGACAAGCTCGGCTTCTGGTCGAGTTCCAGCGTGCCGTCTGAGTTAAGCGTCCCCTGCACGGTGAATTCGTTGAGGCTCATGATCGGTCTCTTTTCGAGCGCGCCGTCTGTTTGCAAAGAAACAGCTTGGGTTGGTTTGAGTCGTCGGCTTGTAATTCATGATACCGCAAGCAGCGCCAAACACTCCTTACGCGATTTTGGCGATCCGCGCGAAGGTCTCCGTAGTGAGACCAGACCAGCCCCGTAGAACCAGCGCCTTAGAATCAATAGGGCCCCAGCACTTCCCCGCCGTGGATGGTACTGAGTCCTCGCCAGGTGCCGATGTCGATCGCCTGGCTGACGAAATGAACGCTGCCGTCGCACAGGAGCACGTTCACGCCCCCCGTGTGCCGGCTTCGGGCCGCTTGAATGTTCCAGGCGCCGCCGTTGTTCACACAGGGGAGGTTCTCGAGAGGACGATTGACGCAGTTCTGCGTCACAATATCGGGCGACTGCGAATTGGGAGGCAGCACCGTCGTGAACTGAGCGCCCGGCGCCCACCAGGTAAAGCCGCGCAGATCGCTCTGCACGCCCTGCACGGTCTCGGATGCCATCAGCGTGCTGCTCGTGCCATCGACGATATCCGTGAGTCGCTTGATGAAGGGAGCCATTCCGAATGGGGCGGCAGATACCTTCCAGGTTATCGGCGGGACGGGACCGACGGGCGGGTCGAGCCCATAATTGGTGCCGTTGCCGTAGTTCACGACGTAGTTGTGCGAGGTAATGGCATAAGTTACCCCGTTGAACGTGGGCGTGATGGCTCCGGGATTAGGTGTGTCGCTGGGACAAGTCAAAATGGAGAGCCGTTTGCTCGTCACATTCTCGACATTGGGAGTATCGCCATAGCGCAGCCGATTGCCGGTGCCGGTAATGGCCCTGCCTGAGTTGTCGCTGCCGCCGTGGTTCATCCAGAGCTTGAACATACTTTCCTGTTCGAGATAAGGAAGGATGAGAGTCTGCCAGAGGCCCCAGCAGCAGCCGCGGGCCGTGGCGGATGTGCCCGGGTTGGTGCCGACCTGGGAACTGCCGGGGCCTTCGCCATAGGGTAGCTTCTTGGCGACATCATGATAGTTGTGCATGGCCAGGCCGATTTGCTTCAAGTTGTTGGTGCATTGGGCGCGAGCCGCGGCTTCGCGCACCTTCTGCACCGCAGGCAACAGCAAACCGATCAAGATGGCGATGATGGCGATGACTACCAACAATTCAATGAGCGTGAAACCGCGCCGAGAACGCATGACATACCCCTTTCGATAAGATAGGACGGATGGAAAATACGCGCCTTCGGACTCTAGGGGCGACTTGACCTATTCAATCGGAAAATCAAATGTCGTATTGCCTCGCTTCACTTCGGCTTTCAGTGTGCTGGCGACGTTGTATTTCAAGGGTATGCGTTCTTTGAAGCCAAGACCTGGTTCCCCTGGAACGGTCTCGACTTTGGCGGCTTTTTCGTCGTAAGAGTAAATCCGGACTTCGTAAGTGTTCGGCTCGAGGCCCTTGTCACGCGGGATACTGTATCTGCCGTTTTGAATGACTGCTCCCGACATCGTGCCTTTGTCGCCGGGCGGATGGAATTCGATTCGGCCCTGGTCCAGGAACTGGCCTCTGAACTTGACGGTGCCGGAAACCGCTAGTCGCGGATCGTCAGCGCCGCATCCGATTAAGACTGCCGAGAAGAGCGCAAGCAGAAAGGGCCGGCCCATATCCGCTCCTTTCCGTCGATTACTTCGATTGGATTGACCGCATTGTAATGCAGTAGTTCGAGCAAGGCAAGCATTCGCCAGGGAAAAGTGGATCACCACAGGTCGCGGCGCGCTTGGTGCGCGCCGAGCAAGCTGCCGTGCCTGTTACTTGAACACAGCTCGAAAGCCGGCCTGCTCGAAATGGTGGTCTGCCGTCAATGCGTCGGACAGCTTACGTTCCGTCATCACCGCAAACGAAATGCAATCCGTCAGAGACCAGCCTTTGTCCGAGCGGCTAGCGAACAGATCGAAGCCGGCTTGGTAGACGGCTGGATCATAGCCCACGACATCAAACAGCGCGTCCGCGCGAACGGCTTTCAGGAATGCCACTGCCGTCGAACGAGCCTCCGGCGCTGACAATGCGTCGGCCAGTTCGATGAGCACCCATTCGGTTGTCAGCAATCGCCCGGTGAAACCGTCGAGGTATGCCGCAACAAGAGCATGAGCGTCATCGCATGGGTTCAGCCAAGCGATCAGTGCAAACGTGTCGACAAAAACTGTCATCGCTTCGGCGTCCCCAGTCGGTAGTGATCATGCTGTGCGGCGAGGTCCGACGGCAGATCGGGCACGGCGCCCTTGAACTCTGCGAACCGTTCGCCAAAGGATTTTGGCTTATCCTGCGGCGCCGGGCTGATGCGCACGCGCGTGCCTTCGGGCAACGCCGTCGCGTCGTCCGGCACGATGACACCATTATGAACCACACCTTCGAGTTCCATGCCTCACCTTGCCTCCTGTATTAGGATTTCGCGTTGCACGCCGCGTCGCCTTGAGGAACGATGAACCACACGGCTATCGATACCATTCTGGCACCGGATGTGGGGAAATTCAAGACTGTCGCTTGCTACGACGCCAGCAGCGTCAAGGCACGGTTGGCTCTTGTTTTTCCGAAGCCCCGGAGGGGCGACAGTCCATAGCCAGGGGTGTCAACCGGTTCGCACCCCTGGCTAATGGCTGTCGCCCCTTTGGAGCTTTGGGCCGAGGAATTTCTTGCCGAGCGCTTCCTAGCCGCGCGACCAATCCACATCGGCGTGGATGTCCGGCCAAGAGAACAGCAAGAACGAACGCAGATAGCGTTGCAGCGCCTCTTTCCACGGGCTGTCGAAATCATCGGAGGGCGCGGTTTCGCCATCAGCGCAGTAAAGCGACGGGTAGAGCAGCATGCAATAACTGCCGAGACGAGGAGCACTCGCCGAGCGCCAGTCGCCCGATCAACTCAAAACCAGCGTCCCAACTGTGGGATCTTTCTCGAACGCCTCGATGTCGGCGAAGCGGGCACGAAACACGGCCTCCACCTGGGCGGTCGTGCAATTCCCCATCTGCAGCCAGATTACCTTCGGTGGGCTGCCGCGGACCACACTCAAGTTGTTGTAGTCTTCGTCCTTCGTCACGATGGCGAACCCATTCAGCCGGGCATGCTCCCAGATTTGATCGTCGCTCGCGCAATCCAGACCCACCGACTGGACATGGCTGGAGCCGGGGAACAAATCGGCCAAGCCGTTTACCAGATTCGGCGACAAGTTCTGATCGAAAAGCAGCTTCATGCGACCGCTACCAGCATGCTCCGCTCCCGCTCAGCAGCAAAGGCAAAGCAGGCTTGGATGTCGTCTGGCGTCAGGTATGGGAAGTCATTGAGGACTTCGGCAACGGTCATGCCGGCCGCAAGGTAGGAGAGGACATCGTAGACGGTAATGCGCATGCCGCGAATGCACGGACGGCCACCGCGCTTGCCCGGCTCAACTGTAATCAGCGATCGCCATTGTTCGTTCATCAGAAATCTCCGCCGACGCAAAGGTTGGCTGAGAACCCGGTCCACACAAACTCCCCTCGCCAGAGCGAGATGGGAGTGAGGGGCCGCCCGCTGAACTCCCCTCGCCCTCGGGGAGAGGGGTCGGGGGTGAGGGGACTCCCAGCGAAAGCCATCCCATTATAGCAATTCGGCGGCCCGCGCGCCCAAGAGTCGCCTGGGCTCTGGGCACTGGCAGAAACCAGGGTTCGCACCCCTGGCTAATGGCTGTCGCCCCTTTGGGGCTTTGCGCCGAGGAATTCCTCGTCGAGCGCTTCCTAGCCGCGCGACCAATCCACTTCGGCGTGAATGTCCGGGCAAAATGATCAGCAAGAACGAACGCAGGTAACGTTGCAGCGCCACTTTCCACGGGCTGTCGAAATCATCGGAGGGCGCGGTTTCGGCATCTGCGGACTATGGCGACGGCTAGAGTGGCATGCAAGGGATGCCGAGAAGAGGAACGCTCGCCGGGCGCCGGCAGCCACAATCAGTTCATGCCAGCTGTACCCTGTTCGCTTTGTTGCTACGCGATTTTGCGATCCGCGCAAAGGTCTCCGTAGAAAATGCCTGCGATATCGGCGCTTTTGAAAAGGGCAACGAGCACTTCTTCCGTGGCAGTGCGGACGACGATGCTAAAGACGTCTTGCCCTGCGATAGGATGCGGCTCATGCTTCAAGCCATGTCCGCGAACGGCAACGGTCCGCCCGTCCTTCAGCAAGACGGTGAACTCCCTCAAGCCGTCATCACTCCCCCAAAGATCATCGTAGTTCGCGACCACCTGGGGACGAACCACCTCGGCTCGGCATGTCGCGAGATTCTCCGGGGATTCGGCTTCATCGACATAGTCGCCGATCACGACACAACCGGCGTCGGTGTTCATGCGGTCTGTCATGGCCTCACCTCAAAAGCAGCGGCTGCTGCGCGATCATCTGTTCATTGTACCAGAACTGAACCCAGTACAGGCCTGGCGCTTGGAACAGACAGTTGCGGATGCGGAACGTGACTCCGACAACTTCCAGCGGGTC
>JAKEHX010000176.1 GCA_022614795.1 Planctomycetaceae bacterium
GGCAAGCCGCCGAGGAACTTCTCCTCGGCCCAGTTGAAGCACCGCCTCACGGGCGTGAGCAGGTTGCCGAGGTTGTTCTCGATTCCGCAGCACGCAGCCGCCATGTGCGCCGCACAGATCAGCTCCTTGCCCCCGAGGCCAATGAAGTAGTTCTTATTGTGGTTGGCAAACCCGAGCACCTCGTGCGGCACGACGTGGCCGATGTTGATCACCAGGTCCCACTTCTCTTGGATGAGCATCGAGTTCAGCCAGACCGGGAACTTCCAATCGGCGCACCCGCCGGTGATTTCCTCGACATAATCCGCCGGCACATCGCCCAAATACGTGCACCCGCCGCGCCAATCGTGCGCGTGGATCCGCTCATGTGGAATGGAGCCGAACATCTGGCGGTTCTGCTCGCGGGTATGTGGCTCGTGCTGTCCGAGCGTAGGAATCACATGGACGTCGGCCGTGGCCGCGAGGAGCTCATAGAAGCACTCGGTGATCCACCCCGCGCCGGAGTGCATCCGCGTAATATCCGGCGGCAGAAGCAGCACGCGTTTAGGCGACTTACATATGCGGCCCCTGGCCTCGTCCAGCGCCTGGGCGACAAGCTCTTCCACACGCGAGCGAGAGATCGACGGACCAGATTCAGTAAACCAGGGCATGTTGTCGTTCCCAGCGGTCGAGGATGGACGGTTGAGTGTGAAGCGAATATACAGTGCCTACCATTACTGCCAATCGCATGAGGCCCGCGATGGATCCGGAAAATCCCTATGCCGCCCCATTGATCCCTGCGGGAGAACTACCCGTCGATGCCGCTGCCAGGCCGCTGACGCTGCTCGGCGCGCTCAACACCGGCACAGCGCTTTATGTGCGGCGTTTCCCCACGGTGGCGGCCGTCACGCTGACAGTCTGGGCACCGCTCGAAGTCCTCATCAGTTATCTGGAGTATTTTGTCCTCGATCCAGAAGACATTATGGGCGCGCTACGATTGTCGCTCATGGCCGATGGGCTGGTAGGGATCATTTCCACTGGCGCAGTCATAAGCGTTGGCGAGGCGGAACTGCGGGGCGAGCAACGCGGTTGGCTGGCCGGACTGGGCGACGGCTTGCGAGCCTGGCCGCGATTGTTCGGCACTCGTCTCGTCTCTGGAATTGCGCTCGTGTTGGCTGCGCTGCTCTTTATATTACCTGCGATTTACTTTACGGTTCGCTTTTCGCTTGCGGAGACGACTGCCGTGATCGAGCGCAAGGTCGGCATGAATGCAATTTCCCGAAGTATGGAACTGACTCGCGGTCGGTTCTTAACTTTCCTGGGTCTATGCCTGTGCACGATTACTCCCATCCTCGTATTAGGGGGTGTCACTGAACTGCCGCTAGTCTTCTATCCCATGATCGACCACTGGCTCCTTTCGGCCGCCTTAACTTGCATGCTCGATATGGCAACGCCCTGGATATTGCTGGTATTCGTCGCGGCCTATATGCATTGCCTGGCCGAGGAGCGCCGCGAGCAAGCGGTAGCTCAGGGAACTTCAGATTCGCCAACGCAAGTTGTCATCGACATCGGGCGCGACCATTGAGGTGAACCCATGGTGATTGGTCACGAGATTTCCAAGGCGAATTTCAATGCGCGCTCAACTTCATCCATCTTGGCCTTCGAGAGCTTAGTAATCCGATTGATAAAGCGGGCCTTGTGAATTGTCAGCAGAACGTCGCAATTGACGACGCAGGCCTTTGGGACGCCGTCGTCAGGAGTTAACTGCACCTCGCAAGGCAAGCGATGAACAGTCGTCGTGATTTGGGCCACGACGACTTGATTGCGAACGCCTACCGCGGCGGAACGGGTGAGAATGAGAACGGGCCGGCGGCCCATCGGCGGTGGCAGGTCCGCCCACCACACTTCACTTCGATCCATGATCAGGTCTCGCCCCAATCTTCCTGATCCATGAATTCGGGCGTCATCGCGACCGATGCCTCAGCCCATACCTCCTCGGAGTCATTCGGCAAGGCCTGGAAGTCGAGATAGTCCATGAGGACCTGGCGCGCCAAAGTTGCTCCGTCCTGACCCTGAGAGCGGGCAAGTTCGTCAAGTCGTTGCTGGTGGATAGGATCAAGGTTAAATGCAACCATTGCCGTTGCCTCGAATGTGCTGGCCGATAGCGGAATGGGTTATATCCCACCTGCCCTCTGTTTGTAATCTACGATGTCTTTCCCGCTAATTCCACCAGCGTCCGCACCCCAAACCCGCTGCCGCCGGCGTCGAGCCAGGGCTTGGCGCTTTCGAGGAAGGCCGGGCCGGCAATGTCGATGTGCACCCAAGGCTTGCCGGCGACGAATTCCTCCAGGAACTTGGCCGCCGTGATCGCCCCACCCCAGCGCCCCTCGCCGACGTTCTTGATGTCGGCCACTTCGCTGCGGATTTGCTCGGCATAGTCGGCGAACATCGGCAGTTGCCAGACCGGCTCGCCGCACGTATCGGCCGCGGATTTTAGGGCGTCGCACCAGGCCTGGTCGTTGGTCATGAGGCCAGCGACGTCGTTCCCTAGGGCCACGACGCACGCCCCGGTAAGCGTGGCCAGGTCGATGATCCGCGATGGATTGAGGCCGACCGTCACGTCGAGCACATCGGCCAGCACCAGCCGTCCTTCCGCGTCGGTATTGAGCACTTCGATCGTTTTGCCGCTGCGGGCCCGCAGCACATCGCCCAACTTGTACGAGTTGCCGCTGAGCATGTTCTCGACGAGGCCGCACAGGCCGACGACGTTGACCGGCAGCTTGAGCTGCGCGATCGCCTGCATCGCCCCCAGCACGGTCGCCGCTCCGGCCATATCGCACTTCATCGTCTTCATGCCGTCGGTCGGCTTGATCGAGAGGCCGCCCGAGTCGAACGTCACTCCTTTGCCCACCAGGGCCAGCGGCGGCTCGTCGGCTTTGCCCCCGCTGTATTTCAGGATCACCAGCCGCGGCTCGCGGGCCGATCCGCGGGCGACCGCCAGAAGCGACCCACACCGTTCGGCTTCGAGGCGCGACTGGTCCCAGACTTCGATCTTGATGCCGCTAGCCTCCGCGACCCGCACCGCCTCGTTGGCGAAGGACTCGGGATATATTTCGCTGGGCGGTTCATTGACCAGGCGGCGGGTGAGGTTGACCGCCTCGCCGAGAATCTCGCCCCGGCGGGCGGCGGCCGCATCGACTCCGGCCCAGACGATATCGGCGAGCGGAAAGCGACTCTTCTTGGCCCGGTAGAGGTCTTGCCCCACGCACCCGACGACGCTTCCGCAGACTGCCGCTTCCGCGAGTTCCGAGGCCCAGTTGTCGGCCAGGTAAAACGCGACGCGGCCCCGCTCTTTGCTGGCGAGCGTCTTCGCTGCCGCGGCCGCCGCTTTGTACGCTACGCCCCGATCGAGCGACTCTTTCGGTCCGAGTCCCCCGACGATAATGATTCCTGCCTTGACGCCCGGCGGCGCGAGGAGCGTTGCCACTTCCCCTTTCTTGCCGGACACCTCCTTGGTCTCGATAAGCCGGCCCAGGAGGCCGCCGCTGGCCCGGTCGAATTCGGCGGCCGGCCCGGACAGGGGAGACTCGGCGTGAATGCCGACGACGAGGGCCTCGGCGGTGATTCGGGTCAACGATTCAGTCGTGGTCGTGACGGGCATGGGATGGATCAGCGGCTCGGTGTTCAGTGGACGAAGTGCGGGTTATTCTAGCGGGCGATTTTGCGGGTTCAAAGTTCAGGAACCGTAGGGTGTATGAGTGCAACGAAATACACCACGGCGGTCTTGGTGCATTTCGTTGCACTCATGCACCCTACATGTTTTCCCTCCACTCCCTTGTCGATGATTTGCAGCGCTCCGGCCACCTCGTGCGCCTGGAGGATGAAATCGACGCCCGCCTCGAAGCGGCCGAAATTCAGCGGCGCGTCTATGCACGCGGCGGGCCGGCTGTGCTGTTTGCCAACGTCAAGGGTTGCCGCTTCCCGATGGTTTCGAATCTCTTCGGGACGATCGAGCGGGCCCGTTATCTCTTTCGCCACACGTGGGACAGCGTCCGCCGGGCGATCGAGCTGAAGATCGATCCGGCCGTGGGCCTGCGCGATCCGCTCAAGTATTGGTCGGCCCCGCTCACCGCCTGGCGGATGCAGCCCAAGCTCGTGTCGTCGGGGCCGGTGCTCAAACACGAGACCACCATCAGCCAGTTGCCGCAGCTCGTCTGCTGGCCGCTCGACGGCGGGCCCTTCATCACGCTGCCGCAGTGCTACACCGAAGATGTGAGCCAGCCGGTCTCCGTCCCCGCGAGAATGGCCCGCTCGAACCTGGGGATGTACCGCGTGCAGCTTGCGGGAAATCAGTACGAGCGTGACCGCGAGGTCGGCCTGCACTACCAGACGCATCGGGGCATCGGCGTGCATCACAAAGCGGCGATTCAAGCCGGCAAGCCGCTGCGGGTAAATATCTTCGTCGGCGGCCACCCGGCGATGACCTTGGCCGCCGTGATGCCGCTGCCCGAGGGGATGAGCGAGCTGACGTTTGCCGGAGCCCTGGCCGGCCATCGCATTCCGATGATTGAGCCGAACAGGTCGCAGCCGCAAGGAAGCCTGCCGATTTACGCCGATGCGGACTTCTGCATCACCGGCCACGTCGATACATCCGCGCCGCAAAAGCCTGAAGGGCCATTTGGCGACCACCTGGGCTATTACAGCCTGGCCCACGATTTTCCCGTGCTGCGAGTCGAGCATGTTTACCACCGCGAGGGAGCGGTCTGGCCGTTTACAGTCGTCGGCCGGCCGCCGCAAGAGGATACGACGTTTGGACAATTGATTCACGAATTGACCGGCGATGTGATTCCCACCGTGCTGCACGGAGTCAAGGCGGTCCACGCGGTCGATGCGGCTGGCGTGCATCCGCTGCTTCTGGCGATCGGCAGCGAGCGGTACATGCCGTTCGTCGATAACCCGCGGCCGCAGGAGCTGTTGACGCAGGCCTGTGCGATCCTCGGCCAGGGTCAGCTCTCGCTGGCCAAGTTCCTGCTGATCGTCAACCGGTTCGACGACGAGTCGCTCGATTTGCACGACATTCCCGCGTTTTTCCGGCATCTTTTGCGGCGGGTCGATTGGCGGCGCGACCTGCACTTTCACACCAATACGACGATCGACACGCTCGATTACTCGGGCGACGGCCTGAACATGGGCTCGAAGGTGGTCATCGCCGCGGCGGGCCCGCCGATCCGCGACCTGGCCGCCGAGCTGCCGCCGGACTTGCGCCTGCCGGAAGGGTTCACCGAGCCGCGGTTGGCGATGCCGGGAGTGATCACGGTCGAATTTCGAATGTCGAACGTCGAAGGTCTGATTTCGACCTTCGACCTTCGACCTTCGACCTTCGACAGTGTTCCGCTCATCGTTGTCGTCGATGACTCCAACTTCGCCGCCCGCAATTTGAACAACTTCCTCTGGGTCACGTTCACGCGGGCCAACCCGGCTGCGGATATTTACGGCGTGGGGGCCTTCACCGACCGCAAACATTGGGGCTGCACGGGCCCGCTGGTGATCGACGCCCGCATCAAGCCGCACCATGCCCCGCCGCTGGTGGAGGATTCGGACGTCGCCAGGAAGGTCGACGCTTTGGCGGCGCGTGGCGGCCCGCTGGCGAAGTGGCTGTAGAACGCCGTAGCTGGACTCGCCAGATTTGGGCGGCCAATGGGACAGCGTAGCCACGGATGAAACACCGATGGACACGGATTGAAGACTTTGTCAACTGCGGGTCATCCGCAAATCGGCTGGGGAACAGAAGGCAACAAAGGCAACAAAGCTTGCTTTGGCATTGGCAGACTCCTTTGTGGCCTTTGTTTCCTTCTGTTCAAGATGCCGCTGCAACGCTGTATTGTTAAAACGCCCCGACGTCTGGCGACTTCGGCTACGAGACATGGCCGCTCTCTGGCGTTTGCCGACGCGCGGCGGCTATGATATCGGTCCCACCCAAATAGCGAGGCGAGAACTCCCATGCTCAAAGAACTGTTCAATCTGTCCGGCCGCACGGCCCTGGTCACCGGCGGCAGCAAGGGGATCGGCAAGGCCGTGGCCCGCGGGCTGGCCGAATGCGGTGCGAATATAGCCATCAGCGCCCGCCACGAGGACGAGCTGAAGAAGGCCAAGGCCGAAATTGCCGATGGCCTGGCGGTGAAGGTCGAGTATTTCGTCGCCGACATGCTCGACCGGGACGCCGTGAAGAAGCTCGCCGCCGGCGTGCTCGCCAAATTCGGCCGTTGCGACGTCCTCTTCAATAACGCCGGCAGCAACAAGCCCCAGACCCTCGTCGATACGACCGAGGACGCCTGGGACAACATCGTCGAGCTGAACCTCACAAGTTGCGTGCTGCTGAGCAAGGAGATCGCCCCGGCGATGATCAAGAACAAGTGGGGGCGGATCATCTACACGTCGTCGATCATGGGGCTGGCGTCGAACCCGGCTCGCGGCTGCTATTCGGCGACGAAGGCGGCTCTGATCGGCATGGCCCGGGCCCAGGCCTTGGAGCTTGGCCCGCACAACATCACGGTCAACTGCCTGGCCCCCGGCCCGATCGCGACCGATCTGCCGATGAGCATTCTCTCGGCCGAGCAGAAGAAGGTCTTCGCCGAGCGGACCGCCGTCAAACGCTGGGGCCAGCCGGTCGATATGGTCGGGCCGGTGCTGCTTTTGGCGACGGACGCCGGGGCGTTCGTGACGGGGAACGTGATCCTGGCGGACGGCGGCATACTGTGCCGGACGTTTGATTGAAAGCCCCGCTACTTCTCGAACTCCATCTGGGGGCGTCCGAAACGCGCCCTCAGGCCGCTGATCGACCGCTGCATCCAGGGCTGGCGGGCGAGCATCCGCACCAGCCGCCGCTTGCCGGGAATGTCGAGAAGCACGAGGCCAACCAGCACGGTCAATAGGCCCTGGCCGGGGACGCCGGGGAGCGACAGCGCGATACCCAGCGCAACGATCGCCAGGCCAAGCAGATTCTTGCCGATAATTCCGAGCCACCGCACCAGCGGCGGCGCGTCCGGCCAGAAGGGACGCTCATCGATGAAATATCGCGTGGGCAGGAAGAGAATCAGCGCGGTGATCGACGCCAGGCTGGCGACAAAAATCAGCAGGAAAATGGCGGCGCTTATCATGCTCTTGGTCCGAAGCTCTCGGTCCCAAGCTCCGCTTGGGACCACACGATGGGAAGCTCCGCTTCCCAGGTAATCGTCACGCCAGCGAAGCGGAGCTTCGCGGAAGTCTGTTCCCAAGCAGAGCTTGGGAACAAGAGATGTTGCGCGCGCCCCCATTTGCAAATCTGGCCGGCTTAAGCGATATTTGAATGGTCGCGGTCATCCCCGCCGAAGGGATGGGTGCGGGTCCGGTGGGCCCGCCGCCGCTTATTGTATTTCTTCTAGGAAAGGAAAATGCAATCGCTGAGAGGATAACGACACGAATCAACGAGCAGATCCGCATTTCGCCGCTGCGGGTCATTGGAGCCGGAGGTGAACAACTAGGGATTCTGCCTGTCGATCAAGCCCTCGCCAAAGCGCGCGAGAGCGAGCTGGATCTGGTGGAGGTGGCGCCCAACGAGCGCCCGCCCGTCTGCCGCATCATGGACTTCGGCAAGTA
>JAKEHX010000177.1 GCA_022614795.1 Planctomycetaceae bacterium
GGTGCCGTCGTCGCCGGCCCGTTTTGGCAAGGCCGCCGCCATCCCGGCAACGCACAACCGGACACTACCCGCCTAGGCAGGCGCCATGCGCTCCAGCTTGCGGTAGCAAGGGAGCGGTATCCGCGCCGAGTTCTTCGGGCGTATGCACGACAACAACGTCGCCGAAGACTTCCGTGGGCAGTTTCATGGGAGAGGGGCTAGGGCTGGGGGCTAGGGCTGGGCTCAGGGTTCAGGGTTCACTCACCACTCACCACTCACCACTCGCTACTCACTACTCACCACTCACCACTCACCACTCACTCACCACCGACCATTGACCAATGGTCAATGCCCGCCTCACAAGCGAATCTCCGGCGTCGGCAGTTCCTGCCTGGCCAACGTTGCTTCGACGCGCTGGAACAGCTCGCGGGGGCTGAAGGGCTTGGGCAAGAGCGCCATGATTCCGAACGTTTCGTGGATATCCGGCTGGGACAGCTCGAATCCCTTGGCGCTGAGCATGATCACCGGCAAACCTTTCGTTTCGGGCGTATTGTGAATGCGTTCCGCCAGTTGCAGCCCGTTCAGCCGGGGCATCTGGCAATCGGTCACTACGATGTCCGGGCGATGCTCCAGCAGCTGCTCCCAGCCTTCCTGGCCGTCGAAGGCACAAAACACTTCGTAGCCGGCCCGCTTGAACTTGAATTCAGCGGCCCGCAGGATGTGGGCTTCGTCGTCGCAGAGCAGGATGCGTTTGGCCTTGGCCATGTTTGCCTCGCTTAGGCGTTGATTTGTCCCAGTCCGGGAAGGATCACGCGGAACGTGCTTCCGCGGCCCAGTTCGCTCTCGACTTCGACGCGGCCTCCGTGCACGTCTTCGACGATGTGTTTCACCAGAGCCAGGCCGAGTCCCGTGCCCTGGGCCATATCGCTGTCTTTTTTGACGCGGTAGAACTTCTCGAACACGCGCTGGCAGTCGTCGGGCGCCAGGCCCACGCCGCTGTCCTGGACCTCGAAGACGACTTCTTTGTCGTTGAGCCGGCTGCGGACGGTTACCGAGCCCCCGCGATGCGTGTATTTGAGAGCGTTTGAGATCAGGTTGATCGCGGCTTGGAGCAGCATGTCGCGGTCGCCCAGGACGCCGAGATAAAGCTCGCTGAATTCGGAGGTCAGCGAAATCTGCTTCTGAACGGCCGCCGGCTCCAGCACGCGGATCGCCTCGGTCAGCCGCTCGTTGAGCGATTGGGCCGACTTGTTGACCGCCACGACGCCGGCCTCGATCCGCGCCAAGTTGAGCAGATTGTCGATCAGCCGCTGGAGGCGGTCGGCCTGGTTGTTGATGACGCCGAGGAATTCCTCGCGTGTGGCGTCGTCCTCGGCTTCGCCATCGACGAGCAGCTCGATATAGGCCCGGATGCTCGACAGGGGGGTCTTCATTTCGTGGCTGACCGCGGAGACGAACTCGGCGTTGCGTTTCTGGATCGCCTTCAGGTTGCTGATGTCGGTGAGCACCGCGACCGCGCCGCGCTCGCCGGCGACGGCAAGCTGCTGGGCCGACAGGGTGCGACAGGTGACGCGGAAGTGGCGCTGTTTGCCGTCGGCCGAAGCCAGGGAAACCTCGCCGCAGCGCTGCGCCGCGGTTTTCCGCTTGCGGGTCTCCGACAGCAGGCTGACCAGCTCCTCGCAGCGCTGGAGCTGCTGGAAGATCGGGTGGGCTTCGTCCGTCGTGCGGATGTCGAGCAGGCGCTCCGCGCTGGTATTGGCCACGACGACTTCGCCGAACGAATCGATGGCCAATACCGGATCGGTCAGGTTCATCAAAATCTCGCGCAGCTGGTCGCGTTCAGCGGCGAGCCGGCGAAAGCGGACTTCCACGCCGGCACGGGCCATTTCGATCGCGTCTGCCTGGCGGGCGAACTCGGCCATCCTGCGGCGGACCTTTTGAGCCAGTTCACGCCACGGAGCATCCTCCTTGCGGAACGGCACGAGGTCCAGCGCGTTCTCTTCCTGCACCAGCGTCGAATCCAGCTCACACAGCCGGCCGACATAGCGTTCGGCGGCCCGGGCGGCGCTTTGCGACTGCATGAGCGCCAGGTGAATCGTGGCGACGACCAATGCCGCGCTAATCAGCACCATGACTAGCCGCACCGGCCAGGTTGTCGGCGCAAATTGCGGCTCGACGACCCAGGCCAGGCCGAGGGTCGCGCAGACGATAGCCAAAAGGGCTAGCGGCAACAGCGCTGTGAGCCGTCGTTCGTACATACCAAGGACTGGAGGGAAAATGCTTGCAACCAGCGGAGCGCGGTCTGGGGCCCAGACTGCGCCCGCGCAGCGCGAGGCAGCGGCAGCGCCCACCGGGGCGCTTTGCCAACCCAAACCTAGGTCAGTCAAGATGGATGTCCAAACGCACAAACTATTTACGAAGCGGGCCATGCGACCTCGAATCCCAGCCGCAGAGGGGGCAGCACGCTACTCCTTGCGACGCAGGCACGTCGGCCAGTTCCTACCAGCGATGAAACCGGCAGGATCGTCAGAGCCGGCGAATTGCAATCATCCGCAGCGGCCCGAAACTGCTATCAAGCCCAAACCGCACTGGACGCCCTGCTCCCTTTGGTGTAGGTTCCCGCCCGCTTTTCTACCCGGATCTCGTGGCCCCTGAGGCTGCCGCGCGTGTGCGGCCGGCTGTCATGTCCCGCTTTTCCCGCTGGCAAGACCTCGTGCTGCCGCTGTGCCTGGTCGCGAGCGTGCTCGTGATCCTGGTACCTCTGCCGGCACACGTGCTGGACGTCCTGCTAGCGGCGAACATCGCGGTCTCGGTCATCGTGCTCCTGACGACGGTCTATGTCCGCACGCCGCTCGAGTTCAGCATCTTCCCGACGCTCCTCTTGGCCACCACGCTCTTCCGCCTGGTGCTCAATGTCGCCAGCACCCGGCTGATCCTCACCAGGGCCGGCGAAGACGGCATGGCGGCCGCGGGGGGCGTAATCAAGGCGTTCGGCGAATTTGTCGCCGGCGATCAGCTCGTCGTCGGCCTGATCATCTTCGTCATCATCGTCGTCATCCAGTTCGTGGTGATCACGAAGGGGGCCACGCGGATCAGCGAAGTGGCGGCTCGTTTTGCCCTGGATGGCATGCCCGGCCGGCAAATGGCGATCGACGCCGATCTGAGTGCCGGCGTCATCGACGAGAACGAAGCCCGCCGGCGCCGCTTGGAAATCACCCAGCATGCCGACTTTTTCGGGGCCATGGATGGCGCCAGCAAGTTCGTCCGGGGCGACGCCATCGCCGGCATTGTCATCATCTTCGTCAACATCATCGGCGGCTTTGTGATCGGTGTCGCACAAGAGGGCATGTCGCTGGCCGAGTCGGCCAAGGTCTTCACGATGCTCAGCATCGGCGACGGCCTGGTCACGCAAGTCCCCGCGCTGCTGGTCTCCCTTGCGGCGGGCCTCTTGGTCACACGGAGTACGCAAAAGACTGACCTGCCCGCCCAATTCCTCGCGCAGCTGTTCAGCAATCCCCGGGCCCTGGCCGTGGCCGCCGGTTTTTTGGCAATCCTCGTCCTTACGAACCTGCCAAAAGTACCGCTCCTGGCGCTGGGCGCCGGCTGCGGGTCGCTGGCCCTGCTCCTTTCGCGGCGAAATCGCCAGGCCCTAGCCGAGCAAGCGGCGCAGGCCCAAGCGGCAGCCGATGCGAAGAAGCCCGAAGAGCGGATCGAGGACTACCTGGCAATCGACCCGATGGAGATCGAGATCGGAGCGGCCCTGGTGAAGCTCGCCAGTCCCAAGTATGGCGGCGATTTGCTGCCGCGGATTACAGCCGTCCGCCAATCGGTCGCGTCCGACCTGGGCATCATCCTTCCCAAGGTCCGCGTCCGCGACAACATTCGCCTCGGCGAGACCTACTACCGCGTCAAGATCGCGGGCAGCGTCGTCGCGCACGGCGAGGTCATGCCCGGCAAGCTGCTGGCCCTCGACGCCGGTGCGGCCACCGGCCCGATCAGCGGCATCGAAACCCGCGACCCGGCCTTCCAGCAGCCGGCGGTGTGGATTGATCCAGGGCTCCGCGACGAGGCCGATTTGCTGGGCTATCGCCTCGTCGAACCTTCGGCCGTCCTGGCGACCCACCTGACAGAAATCGTCCTGCGGCACGCCGACGAGCTGCTGACCCGCGATGCGACCAAACACTTGATCGACGAGCTCAAGAAAACCAGCCCGGCGGTCGTTGACGAACTGATCCCCAGCCCGCTGAAAGTCGCCGACGTGCAGCAGGTCCTGCAACTGTTGCTCCGCGAGGAAGTGCCCATTCGCCAGCTTGGCTTGATCCTCGAAACGATGGGCGATCTGGCCGGCAAGACCAAGGACGCGGTGCTGCTGGCCGAGCACGTCCGCCAGCGCCTGGCCAGGACTATCTCGTCGCGCTATCGCGACGCCGAAGGCCGGCTGCACGTGCTGACTCTCGACCCTTCGCTGGAAGACAAGATCGCCTCCGGCATCGACCATACCGAGCGGGGACTCGTCATTCGCACCGCGCCCCAGACTATTGAGCGGATGTGCGACCAGATTCACGGCGAATTGCCCAAGTTGACGCGCGGCGGCAAGCGACCGGTGTTGCTCGTCGCGCCGCAGATTCGCCCCGCCCTGCGGCAGATGGCGGCTGCGAATTTGCCACGGCTGGTCGTCCTTAGCTACGGCGAAGTCTCCCGCGACACGAAAGTCGAGATCGTAGGAATCATCAGTGAGACATAGGAGTTTCAGGTTCCAGGTTTCAAGTTTCAAGTTGAAGAACGACGACAACGCGAGTTCGGAACCTGAAACCTGAAACTTGGAACTTGAAACTTTCGCCGAAAATGCACGTCCACACCTTCAAAGCCCGGTCACTGCAAGAAGCCCTGCGGCGCGTACGCGAGGAGCTGGGTCCCGATGCCTCGGTGCTGCACACCCGCGAGGTCGGCTCGAGCTGGTCGCGCTGGCTGGTTGGCTCGCAGATCGAAGTCACCGCATCCGCGGAGGTGTGCGTACCCAGCCAGCTGCCAGCAATCAGCATGGTAGCACCCAGTGTATTGCCCGCAGACCTGGTCGATTTTCGCCAGAAATTCCGCGAGGACCTGCGCCATCTGGCCGATGATGAATGCTCGCTCGTCGAACAGTTGTCGCGTGGCGCCTCGATGCTTAGCCCGGTCGCCCACGGCCGGGACGCCGCGTGGACGCGGCGGCTAAGCGGCACGAGCAGTTGCCCTGCCGCGGACATCCCCATCGCCGATCCCATTCAGGTTTCGCCCGCCGGCCGCACCGTCGTTGCTCTCGTAGGACCGACCGGTGTCGGTAAGACAACAACGATTGCCAAACTGGCCGCTCATTACCGCCTCCGGGAACAGTGCCGCGTGGGACTGATCACCGTCGATACCTACCGCATTGCCGCCGCCGAGCAGCTCAAGACGTATGCCCAGATCATGGACCTGCCGCTGGAGGTTGCCGCCACGCCGCGCGAGATGCGGGCCGCCATCGGCCGCCTCGCCGACACGGACCTGATCCTCGTCGACACAGCCGGGCGCAGCCCGCGCGATGCCGTGCGGCTGAGCGAGCTGCGGGGCTTGTTGGCTGAGTCGCAGGCGGACGAGATTCACCTGGTCCTGTCAGCCGTTGCCGGGGAAGACAGCCTGGACGTTGCCGCCGGAGCGTTCTCGACGGTCGGCGCATCGTCGCTGATTCTGACCAAACTCGACGAAGCAGCCTCGCTCGACTGGCTGCCGGCACTCGTCAACCGCCACCACTTGCCGCTGAGCTACACGACCAGCGGGCAGAACGTGCCCGACGACATTCAGCCGGCGAGCGCCGACCAATTGGCCGGTCTGCTTGCTGACAGAGAGACAGAGAGATGGAGAGACGGAGAGACAGAGAGACAGAGAGATGCATGCCTTCCCTCCGTCCCTCCGTCTCTCCGTCACTCTGTCTGATTTCGATCCCCGACCCCCGACTCCCGACTCCCAATGCCCGACCAAGCCTCCCAACTCCGTCGCCTCGTCCTCCGGAGCGGCCGGCCGCCCGCTGGCGACGACGCACAGCCTCCGCGGACCCTCGTCGTTTCCGGCGGCAAAGTCGGCCTGGGCTCGACGACGCTGGCCGTCAATCTGGCCGTTGCTCTGGCATCGCACGGCGCGCGGACCGTGCTGATTGACGCCGACCTGTACCGGGCCGATGTGGCTGCTCACTGCGGCCTGGGTGAATCGGTGACCATCGCCGATGTGCTGCTGGCGCGGCGCGACATCCACGAAGCGCTCCAGCGCGGCCCGGGCGGGCTGCAAGTCATCGCGGGCACGCGCACCTCCCAGGCCCGCAATGCGTGCAGCGACCGGGCCCTCCAGCGACTCCTCAAGCAGATCCAATCGCTCGGGAAGCATGCCGACTTTGTGCTGATCGACACCGGAAACGGCCCCAGCGAACCGACGATTCGGCTCTGGCAGTCCGCTCAGGATGTCCTCTTCGTCACGACGCCCGACGCCGTCGCCGTCATGGACACGTATGCCACGGTCAAGACCCTGCTCAGCCGCTCGGCCATCCAAAGCCCGCTGCGGCTGGTCGTCAATCGCGCCGACAGCGAAGAGGCAGCCGCCGACGTGCATCGCCGCATCGACCATTCGTGCCAGCGGTTCCTGGGCTTGTCGCTGCCGCTGGCAGGTTGGCTCCCCAGCGACGCGGCGGCCCTGGCTGCACTGCGCCGCGGCCAGCCGATCGTGCTATCGCGCCCTGAAAGCAAGCTGACCCTGGGCATCGAGCAATTGGCGGAACGTTTGCTCGCACCCGAGAGCCCAGCCCGGCAGCCGCGACTGGCCGCTTGAGTTCAAGGCATCGCCTGACCTTCCAGCGGAGAATCGATACACCGCCGAACTTCCCTTCAACTCGCCCGACCAGTAATGCCGATAACGACTTGGCGCGGTTCTGCCATGAGGTGTTAACTTGCAGCGGTTACGTAAAGTTTGCCGCACGCGAGTTCCAAGTTCCAAGTTCCAAGTTCCAAGTTGAGGGAAACGGCCTTCTTAACTTTGAACCTTGAACTTCGAACTTTGAACTTCCACCCGACCCAGTTTCGTTCGCACAAAAGACAACGCAAGACAACCGATCGCTAGCCCCCTGGGGCCAGGGGCCGCGCACGACGCGCGGCCGGCCGGATTGGCGCTACCCCCGCCGTTTGGCCAACCCACTCACGGAGGATCGAATGGTGACCACGGCCAGTGCTGCACCGGCACTTGAGATCGATGAAGTTTGGCGGCGTTACAAACTCGACCCGACCAACAAAGAATATCGCAACCTGCTGGTTGAGCATTACCTGCCGCTGGTGAAGTACAACGGCGAACGCATCTGGGCCCGCCTGCCCGAAGGCGTGGAGCTGGACGACCTGATCTCGGCCGGAGTCTTCGGCCTGATGGACGCGATCGACGCCTTCGACATGACGCGCGGCGTCAAGTTCGAAACCTACTGCGTCCCCCGCATCCGCGGCGCCATGCTCGACGAGTTGCGGACCATGGACTGGGTGCCGCGCCTCGTCCGCAGCAAGGCCAGCAAGCTCAACGAGGCCACCAAGATTCTCGAAGCCCGTCTCGGCCGCCATCCCACCGAAGCCGAGCTGGCCCAGCAGCTGGAAATGAGCGTTGCCGATCTCGAGAAGATGCTCATGGAGGCCAGCGCCGTCAACCTGATCTCGCTCAACAAGAAGTGGTACGAGACCGACAGCTACAAGGATGTCCGCGAGATCGACATCCTCGAAGACAAAAAGGGCGAAGACCCCACCCGCCGCATCCAGAAGAACGACCTGATGCGCCTGGTGACCAAGGGGCTCAACCGCAACGAGCGGCTGATCATCATTCTGTACTACTACGAAGAGCTGACCATGAAGGAGATCGGGGCGACGCTCGATCTGTCCGAAAGCCGCGTCAGCCAGATGCACAGCTCGATCGTGGCCCGCCTGCAAGGGCAGCTGATGCGGCGGCGGCCGGAGTTTGGCACATAGCCGCGACCAGTGGTCGCGCACCAGCGTGGGACCGGCTTCCAGCCTGCCACAGATTTCTTCCCTCCCTCGAACGCCCAAACCTGCCTGCGCTTTTAAACTCAGCCAAAATCGCCTTCACCCGCGGTCAAGCGACTTTCCTCAACTCCCATCCTGCCAACGCTTTGCAACCTTTTGGCGACCCTTATAAGCCCGCCTCGCGCTTATAACTTAAAAGCCACGCCGGGCAGCTTTTAAAAGTGGGGCACGGTTTCCAACCTGCCATATTTCTTCTCCGTCCTACCCAGGCCGCCTGCCGGGTGCCCCGTCCCACACTTGCATGAGCGGGCAAATCCGTGCAACAGACATTTCCACTCGCACCCGCTCAGAAGCGCTCGATCATCGCACCTAACTCCCAGCCGCACCACGACTTAGCGTCGGTTTCCACGCGAACATGCCGATTGGAAATGTCGGTCGCTGAAAAACGGCACATTTTTGGGCTCAAACGACTCTCGACATTTCCATTTTTCAGCGAACCGGGGGTTTCTGGAAATGTCCCCTCGCTCCTCGCGCCTGGCTCCCGGCCAGCAGCGACCGCAGGTTAACACCGAATTCGGCCCCTTTGGCCGCTTCGGCGATTCCAAATCCTTGGCCGACAACCACTTGCGCCCCGTTAACAGGATTTCGCGTCTTCTGTTAACCTGCGCTA
>JAKEHX010000178.1 GCA_022614795.1 Planctomycetaceae bacterium
AGCTGTGCTCTCTCGGCAATCACGGCCGCGGTCGTCGGCGTGGTGCTGAACCTGGCGATCTGGTTCGCCGTTCACACGCTCTTCGCCGAGGTCAGCGAGCAGCGGATCGGTGGACCCCTGACTCTGCGGCTGCTATGGCCGCACTTTGATTCGCTCTCGCTGGGATCACTGCTGATCGGCGGCTTTGCCTTGGTTTTGGTACTGCGCTGGCGCGCGAACATGTTCGCCGTGTTGGGCCTCTCGGTGGCGATCGGCATGATCTGGTTCGTCAGCGGACTGCGCTGACGACGCGCGATTGCTACCGCGTCTTGGTCGCCGGCCGGGCCGTGGCTGCCGGCGCGATGCCGCTGGGCACGGGCCGTACCGCCGGGCCGCCGGTTTCGGCTCCCGTCGGGCCGACGGGCGTCAATGTCCCCGCTCGCGGCAGCTTGCCGCTTTGCGTCGTGCCGGCCAGGAAGTTGTCGACCTGGGCCGTCGCCTTGAGCCGGTCGAATTCGTTCGTCATCAGGGCGCGGAGTTTCTTTTCCTGAATGTCGCGGACCAGCAAGTCTTTGACGTCGTCGTACGCGATCTGCTCGGGCTTCGTTCGCCCCAGGCACCGCATGATGATGTGCTGATTATCAACCGACACCAGGCCCGACAGCTGGCCCGGCTGGAGCTTGAAGGCGGCTTCCTCGATCAGCGGCGAACCGCCGTGGCGGCGAATGGGCGGCACCTTGCCCCCGTTGGCCCGCGAGGCCGGCTCGACGGAGTATTGCCCGGCCAATTGCGCGAAAAAAGCATCGGTTGGGTCGTTCTTCGCCATATCCCAGACGCGCTGGGCCAGACGCTGATCGCTGAGAACGATCGCCAGCACTTCCACACGCTCGCCGTAGTTGGCTTCGTAGCCCTTCTGCAAATCCTGCTCCGTGATCGCGACCTTCGCGCCCACGAGCTTCTTCAGGGCGACCGACGGCCAGACGGCGTCGCGGACATACAGATCGACCGTCGCACCCTCCTGAGAGGTAATGTTTTTCAGCCACCGCTCGACGTCCGGCTTGCCGTCCGTCGTCTGAAAGCCGTAGGCATCGGCGGCCCGGGCGACCTCGGTGTCGATATCCTGCTTCTCGATCACCTGCTTTTTCTTGGCGAGTTCCTGCGTGAGAATCTTGCGGTTGATCTCGCCGTCGAGCACCTCCTCGCCGTGGCGGGTGATGCACTCGTCGGCCAGTTGGGCCAGGCTGATCTGCTGGCCGTTCACGAGGGCGGCCACGCCGGGCATGGCCTTGGATTTTTCGATATCGGTGAAGATGATCTCGATCTGCGCGGCCTTTTCGACCTGCTCCATCATCTTGGCCGCGGCGATCCGCATCTTGTTTTCGCGAATTTTCTCTTCCATCCGCTTCTGCTGCTCGGCCAGATGCTGCGACGCGATGAGCTGCCCCTGAATCTGCTCCTCGCACTTGAGGATGTAGTACATATTCGCGACCTGGACGATCTCGGAGATCTGCCCCGGCTTGAGGCTGAACGCGGCCCGTTCGAGATTGGCGTCGCCGATGTGCTTGCGGATCGGCGGAATGACGCCGTACGACGAGGCGACGCCGGGCTCCTCGCTGTAGTCCTTCGAGAGTTCGCCGAACGACGCCGGGTTGGCAATTGCCTTGGCCCGGGCCTCATCGGCCTTGGCCTTGCTCGTCACCGCGATCAGCCGGGCTCGCACGCGGGGGCCAAACTCGGTATCGAAAGCCTTCTTCAATTCTTCCTGGCTGACGGCGACGTTGTCGGCGGCGAGGCGGCGGAGGGCGAGCATCGGCCAGACGACTTCGCGCTTGTACTGGGCTTCGCCAAAGCCGCGTTCCTGCTGGAGGAGCGAAAGCCAGCGGGCCCGGTCGAGGCCAAAACGGGCCGCGATGCGGTCGATTTCGTCGGAGACGTCTTTCTCGGTGATCTGCACGCCGCGGGCCTGGCAGGCTTCGATGATGAGCTGGCGGTTGACGAGGCTTTCCAGCACTTCTTCGCCGTAGCGGCGGATGCACTCGCGGCCCAAGTCGGCCCGCGTGATCTGTTCGCCATTGACCACGGCCATGACCTGCGCCGGGCCGGTGTTTGTCTTCGGTGTGGCAGTCGCCGAACCCGCTGCTGCTGCGCCGGCGGGAACCGCTGGCCGCGCTGTGGCCGGAGTGGCTGGACGCGCCTGGGCGGTGATCGGTGCGGCTGGGCCGGCCGGCCGCGGAGCGGTCTTGGTCGTCGGTGTGCCCGGACGGGCCGGCGCCTGAGCGGCGGCATCGAGGCCTACAAGTCCCAGCACCAGGGTCGCCACCAGCGGCGACCAACACGAAACGAGTCCATTCCTGGCCATGCGAAAATCCTCATCCTTGAGCGGGAGCTTGGGTCAGAGCCCGCGAGGGCGTTACTAGCAAAGCGAAGCGATAACAGCGGGGCAGCGTGATAACAGGGTGCGGAGTATAGAAATGCCAGCAAAACCGGGTCAAGGCAGAACTTGGCCTCAGACTGGCAACCAAGCTGCTAGCATTTGCGGATCGCCCGCCGGGCCCCACCACCGCTTCGTTACGTTCGGCGATGGAGCGCCCGGCGGGCGTACTCCTATTCGCCCTATGCAGGCTCGTCATCGTCCATCCAATCATCGTCGTCGCCGTCCAATTCCACTAGGTCCTCAAATTCGCTCAAGAGAGGCGCACGTGTCGTTCCATCGTCGATTCGCCGCGAGACTGTATTGGCGCTGCCTGCAAAAATCGTGTAGTGGAGGTTCTCAGGCCCGACCGTAGAGAGTATCTGGCGGACGCGCTCGGGAGTATCGTTCGGGCCCGAAACGTAGTGCGGCTTGCCGTCCTGGCCAAACTGGAACTGGTCGGCGCACGCGGCGGGATCGATCCCCGCAAAAATGTTCTGGGCAAAGGCATAGTCGCTGTGCGGCGCGAGGCCGTACTTGCGGGCGTAGGCGACGCTTTCCGTCACGAGTTTGCACGCATGCTCCGGCGTCACACGCCGCAGCCGGCCCCTTTCGCTCAGCTTGCCCAAGAGCCCGCGATACTCGCCTTCGCGATGGAGCCGTACGATGACATCCTTGACGCCCAGGCACCAAACGTCCGTCAGGAACAACACGGTCAAAAGCCCGCCCAGCGGCATATGCCGGGTGACCAGGACGTACCCGATACCCACGTCGAACAACCCGTCGCTCACTTGCACATCATAGTAGGAATGCTCCGCGGCGACCGACACCATCTGCCGGGGTGTCTCGGGGGTCAACACCTGCCGCCGTTGGCGCTCCTTGGCCAGGTGAGCTCGCTGTTTCGCCTTTTTCCGTTCGAGCTTCCGTTGCCGCTTACGCTGGTCCAGTGCCATGCTTTGACCTCCGTGAGGAGTCCGTTCATCTCCGAATCATCAAAAGCATAGCAACCCTGCCCGCGCCCGGCGATACCCGCCGGCCCATTGGAATGGCCAAGCACCCAATGACACGCGCATCTCAGCGCCCCCGGATCAGCCGCTCATCGATCGCCCGAAGAATTGCCCGGGCCACGGCTTCCTTCGTGCCGCCGACCGACGCGACGACACTGCCGCTCTGGTCGTACACTTCGACCTGGTTGTCGAGCGCCTCCATCGCCCCGGGGCCGTTGAGCACGATCAGGTCGCAGCTTTTTTTCTCGAGCTTGGTGAGTGCCCGGAAGCGCTGGTCGTCGGTTTCCAGCGCAAAGCCCACCAGCCACTGATCGGGCCGCTTGGTCGCGCCGAGCGTCGCCATCACGTCGGGCGTCTCGATCAGCTCCAGCATTAGCGCCTCGCCCGTTTTGGACAGCTTGTGCTCGGCCACCATCCGCGGGCGATAGTCGCACGGAGCGGCCGCCCCGATTGCCCCATCGCACCGCGGAAATAGTCGTTGGCAGGCCTCGAGCAGCTCTTCGGTTGAGATCACCGGCTGGACCTTGGCCGCTTTTGGATATTCGATGGCGACCGGCCCGCTGACGATCGTCACTTCGTGGCCCAGCGCGAGCGCCGCCTCGGCCAAAGCCCGGCCCATCCGGCCGCTGGAGCCGTTGGTCAGGTAGCGGACCGGATCGAGATACTGACGCGTGGGGCCGGACGTGAGGAGGATGTGAGCCATGGGGGAATTATTGCAGATTTCTTATTTGAGAGATTACAGATTGGCATCGCAATCTGAAATCTGAAACCTGCAATCGCCTGGCTGCCCTACGGCACATTGAACCCGCGTATTCGCCCCTTTGGCTGGAGCCCCTCGACCTTGATCGGCTCGGTCAGCTGATCGACGGCGATGTTGCCCGCCTCATCGCGGACTTCGAGCCGCAGATAGATAAGCCGCGGGCTGCGGGGGTCGAAATCCCAGTAATACTGCCCACTGTTGGGCAGGCCGGCGGCGATGGGCGTGAACGCTCCATCGGGTTGGTCGCTGATCAGGATCGTCACCGGCCGTCCTGCGAGATTGGCATCGGCGGCTTCCCAGCGGATGTCGAGCTTGCCGGCCGCGGCCCCTTGCCCGTAAGCAGCCGACACAAGCCGGGCCTTGGGGCGTGTCAGGTCAATGCCGACCCAAATGTCGGCCGCATCGCCGGCATGCGGAGCATTGCTGGCCAGGCCGCTCTTGCCGACGATCACGACCTTGAAGCCATAGAGCGCCTCGCCGTTGACTTCGACGTCCATGGGACTCTGCTTGTCGGGATCAGAGCCCCACTTGGTCCAGGTTTGGCCGCTATCGCTCGTGCCCCACAATTCGACGTCCGCCAGTCCCTCGGGGCCGACCGTTTCGACGTCGTAGTCCAGGCTGAATCGCCGCGACGCCGTCAGCCGCGGCCGGCTCCCTTGGGGCGGCGCGATCGATTCGGTTTGCGGCATCGAACGCGGCTCGGCAGGAGCCTCGCCCTCCCGAATCCCGACCCCCGATCCCCGATCCCCGAATCCCGACCCCCGATCCCCGCCCGCCGGCGGCGGCAGCGTCTCATCGATGGGCATTGGCTCCGCCGTGGGCGGCGGCAATTGCTCGGTCGCAATCGGCGACGAGCCCGACGAGACCAGCCGGTCCTGGCGCGCGTGGGGGTTGTCCACGACTTGCGGAACCTTGACGGCCGGCTCGAGCGGCTCGCCTTGCGCCGCCGAGCCGCCGGCAAACGGATTCTCGCTCGGCTGGGACTCGCCGTGCCGGGTTTCCATCGGCCAGCGCGTCGCCGTGCGATCGGGCGGCGGAGCGGGCGCAGGCGAACCGGCGATGGCACCACGCGGCAGGGCGAGAGCGAGTTGCTGGCTGTAGTACGAGACATTACCCGCGGCATCGGCCACTTCCGCCCGCAGATTGATCGCCTTGCCGGCGACTTTTGGCTCAAACACGGCTCGCCCGGTCAATTGGCCATTGGCCGATTGCACCGCCGACGGATTGATTTCAACCGGCTGCCACGCCCCGCTGCCCGCAGCATCTTGATATTCAAGCTTGAGAGTCGAGGGTGCCAGACTGGCGTCGGCGGCGCTCCAGGAAAGCGTCACTTCGCCCGCCCGGGCTACGGTCGCCTGGGCC
>JAKEHX010000179.1 GCA_022614795.1 Planctomycetaceae bacterium
AGACGAGCCTGGTGACCGTGGCGGTGGTGGACGGCAGCTCGGACGACGCCTTCGACCCGGTGCTCGATCAGACGGTGAGCGTGACCACGGTGGACAACGAAGGGGTGACGTTCACGACCGTCGAGCTGTCAGGCGGCAACCTATTGGTTACTGACACGGGCGGCGTGAACGACAACCTGTTTGTGAGCCGCAATGGAGCAAACATCCGCATTCACGACCCCAGCAACCCGCTCAGCGCTGGCGCCGGTGTGACGCAGGTGGGTCCGAACACGGTCGAAGTTGCCTTTGCCGCGGTGACCGGAAATCTCGCGCTCGAAACGCAGGCCGGCGATGATAGTGTCACGTTCCTCTATTCTGGCGGCGATCCGCTTCCTGCCGGCGGCGCGTTGTACAACGGGGGTTCGCAGACCGGCAGCCCGGGCGATCGGCTGACGGTGGTGGGAACGGGGGTCCAGACGGCGACGTATTTGCCCAATGGGGCGGTCAATGCCGCACTGGATAACGACGGCATCGTCACCGTCGATAGTCGCATCATCACGTTCACGGGCCTGGAGCCGGTGAACTTGATCGGCATGGCGGTGGCCAATGTTAACTTTCCGAGCGCCAACGATGCCATCACGCTGGCCAACGGGCTCACCAGCGGCGGCGAGGCGGCGATTGTCGTCAGCGGCGCGTCGCAAGGCGTGTCGTTTGAGTCGATCGCTCTGCGGAACAATATGCTGGTCAACATCGACACGGCTACCAGCGACGGCATCGACACGATTTCGATCACCAGCGCCAATAACCTCCACGGCAATACGAACCTGAACCTGACGACCGGCGCGGGGAGTGATACGATCGACGTCAGCGGCCCGGCCGTCTTTACCGGGACCGTCAGCCTCGCCAGCCAGCAGATCGACTTCGACAGCCCCATGAGCCAGATCGTCGCCGGCGGAGTGGTGACGCTAAATGCGGGCAGCGGAGCCATCACGGATGGTTCGCTGGGGACGCCCAGCGTCGCGGCCACTGTCCTGTCTGCCACCGCGGCCACGGGTATCCGTTTGGGGACCGATGTCGGCAGCCTGACGGCAAGCACGACCGCAGCCGGGCCGATTCAAATCCAGGAGGCCAATGCGATCGAGCTGACCAGCGTCACGGCGGCCAACGGTTCGATCACGATCGATGCCGCGGGGGCCACGACCGTCAAGAGCGTCGTCAGCACGGCCGACGCGGACGCCAACGACATTCGCATTACGGCGGCCGCCGGCAACATGACCGTCGAAAGGGTCACGGCGGGGGCCGGGGCGGCCGGCGATGTGACGCTCGAGGCCACTGCCGGCTCGATCTTCGACGACCTGTCGGACGCCACGCTCGTCACGGCCGACGTCTTTACGATCACAGCTTTTCAAGCGATCGGCGTACCGCCGGCGGTCAACCCGACACACATCGACTCGAAGGCCACGTCTCTAGTGGCCAGAATTACCGGCAGTCCCCTTCCGCTTCCCGCGTCGCCCGTGCCCGGCATTTGGATCACCGATGTCGACGACCTCGTTGTCACCAGCGCCCGGACCAACGACGGCGTGATCATCCTCCGCTCCGGGGGCACCATGACCGCCCTGCTCGTGAGCGCCGCGGAACTGGCCGGCGCTCCCTTGCGCAACGTCAACCTGTCGGCGGTCAACTTCTCGGTTCCCGTCGGCTCGCTGCTGCGGACCACGGGCAACGTGACGCTCAATGCCCTCACCGGTCCCTCCACCGTCAACTTCGCCGGCGATGTCGATGCCGGCCTCTTGACGATCAACGGCACTGCCGCGGCCGTCGGCGACACGTTCCACGTCCGACCGGACCAGGACACGGCCGACATTTTGACGCCGATCCGCGTATTCGGCATGGCCCCGGTCGTCGCGCCGGGCGACGTGCTCAACCTCGATACCGTGGGCCTGGGCACGGCGACGCTCCTCCTTGGCCCGGGCGCCAACAATGGGCAATACCTGTTCGGCGCGGCCGCGGCCAGCGTCACCTACAACAGCATCGAAACTGCGAATACGGGCCCGGCCAACGTCACCCTGGATATGCAATTGGCCGGCTTCCAAACCGGCGGCGGCGACAGCGACGAAATCTTCGTCCGGCTGGACGACCCCGGCACGAATCTGCTCGTCGACATCGATGGCGTCCCGTTCTTTGCCGGAGCCGCCGCCAGCATCAACTCGCTGACGGTCATCGGCTCGGCTGACGACGATCGGCTGACGGTGGAAGAAATCAACGGCCGGCTGCCGAAATTCGCCGGCCGGACACCGCTGGTGAACAACACGCTTATTGGCGGCGGCACGGCCAATCCGTCGCATCTGAACGCCTCGGCCGACCTGGTGCTGGAGACCCTGGCGGGCGGGCCGAACGCATGGGACGACAGCGACGTGACGATCCATTTCGACGGCCGCACGGGCGTCGATTCCATCGACCTGATCCTCGCCACCCCCCATGCCACGTCCTACACCAGCGACACGCTCGACAGCGCCAACAGCGGCAACCTGGCGACGAGGATCGGTGCCAGCGTGGACTTTTTGATGTCGTTTGCCAATTTGGCCCCGCTCAATCTGAACGGCGCAGGCGGGTCGCTCCTGGTCGATGCCACGAGCACCCCGGCCACGACGAACCTCACTATCAGCGACGACGGCACTTTGGCCGACGGCTGGTCGCAGGTCGCCGGCAATGGCGGCTTCGAGACGACCCGCTTCCGCGGCTACGCGCAGCTCGACGTGGTGGGCGGCAACGGGGCAGAGCTGATCGACCAGGTCGGCTTCGATTCGGACACGAGCCTCACAAGTGCCCAGCTCCGCGGCGGCAACACGGCCGACTTCCTGGGCCTGCTGGTCGGCAACGACGCGGCAAGCGATACGCTCCGCATCCGGAGCACGCCGGCCCTAACGAGCATCGTCGCCAATGGCGACGGCGGCGACGACCTCGTGCATCTCGAGGGCGCGGCCAATACGGTCGATCTGCTGCTGGCCAACGTAGCCGTTACGGGCGGGCCGCTGGCCGGCAACGACACGCTGACCGTGGTCGATTCGGGCGACCTGACGGGAGACACTGTCGTCATCACCCAAAACACGATCGACGGCAACACCGGCGCTGCGGGACCCGACATCAACTACTCCAACATCGACATCTTGAATGTCACGGCCACGGCGGCCTCCGATTCTCTACTGGCCAGCTTCGCGCCGGTCGTCGATCTCGACATCGTGAACCTCAGCGGCTGGACCGGCAGCGACCAGTTCTCCCTCAGCACCACGGACGAACAGATCGGCGGCGCGGCCACCGGCATCCAGGCGATCAGACTCTACGGCGATGCCCCGGGCAATCCCAACGCGGGCGACGGGAACGACGTCTTCGGCCAGTCGCTCTCGGCGTTGTTGCCGGGCACTCCGGTGGGAGTGGTGCCACTGATTCGTCCCAGCATCAGCACCCTCATCAACATCGACGGCGGCCGGCCCACGGCCAATCCCAATCTGCCCGCTGGCGACCAGGCCGGCGATGAGTTGAATCTCGATTTGTCGGCCCTCCTGCCGCCTGTGATTGTCACCACGCTCGGCAATCTGCCCAGCCAGCCCGGCGTGGCCAAATCGATCGCTGTGTCACATCGGCCCGTGAACTTCATCGAAATCGAGGACATCAACCTCGTCGATGACGGGACCCTGACCAATACGCAGATCGGCGACCTCTACGTCCGCGGTTCGAACAACGTCGACGCCGTCAGCTTCCTGGCCACGGCCGATCCCAACGTGGCACGCGTCCGGATCAACACTTTCCAGAGCAACATCACGATCACCCGGCGGGCGATCGTTTACGGCCGCGCCGGCAACGACAACCTCCAGATGGGCGACTTCAACCGGATTGCTGAGTTCTATGGCGAGGAGGGGGACGACTTCCTGGCCGGCTATCTCGCCGACGACAAGCTCGTCGGCGGCTTCGGCCGCGATCGGATCAACGCCAGCCAGGGGAACAATGTGGTTTGGGGCGACCGCGACCCGGTCGAAGCCGGCCTGGCCGACAATGAGGCCAACCGCCAGACAATTGCCAGCGAGGCTGGACCAGGACTGGAACTGCTCGATGCCGACATTCTGAACGCTCTGGACGGACACGACACGATGTACGGCGGCCCGGGCGGCGACACGATGACCTTGGGGGGCGGCAACGACTACGCCTATGGTGGCCAAGGAAACGACAACATCGGGCTGGGCGCGGGTGACGACCGCGGCTATGGCGGCGCGGGGAACGACACGATCACCGGGTCGCTCGGCAACGACCTTGTGAGCGGGGGTGAAGGAGTCGATTCGATCAGCGGCGATCAGGGACTGGATGTTCTGATCGGGGGCGGCGGCAACGACACCGTCAACGGGGGCGACGGCGACGATCTGTTGTTCGACGGCCGCGTGACGTATGGCGGCGGGTCGGACAGCAGCCAGACGATCGGCGACGCCCACGACGTGGCGATGGCGGCCCTCTTGGCCGACTGGGCCACCTCCGGCCCGGGCTCACTCTCGAGCCCCTTCACGAACGACCACGACGGCACCGATCAACTCCGCGGCGATGCCGGCAGCGACAGCTTCAGCGCCGACGCAGCCGACATCCTCGACTTCGTGCTGGGCATCGACACCATCCTGTAACGTCTTCCTCGCACTGAGCAGGACCCATCAGGTACTGGGCACAGTCGGCAAGGCTGGCGATGATTCGCGCTTTGTCAATTGCGCGCCAAGCGCGGTTATTCCGGCCACAGCCGCGAGCAGGGCGACACTTGCGGTCCAGGAATTGTCTTTTTCGTCAACGACCGGGGAGCCAGCCGCTGGCGGAGCGACAAGCACTTCAAGGGCTGGAATGTCCTCTGCCGTCGGCTCGTCAACAGCGCTTGGCGGGCAACCTTCTGGCGAGTTTTCGCTCGCCGCTGGCTCAGGAGCGGCAATGCCAATCGACAAGACATGGTTGCCCAGTGGACGCCCAGTCATATCGGAAATCGGATCGGGCGGAATCTTTGGCGCTGGTGTCTCTTCCGTGGTCGACACCTCAAAGACTTGAAATTTGCCGTGGGCGTTGTCCATCCGCACGGGAATAACCGGGAGCGGCTCGACGTGGCCGATGGACGAGATCGCCTCGTCCACAAATTGCGAGGCCATCGCATCCGCTGCGATCGCCATCATGCCCCCCTCGCCGCGGGTTTCGTGGATTTGCTGCCCGCTGGGGGCGGAACTTTCCGGCAAAGGATCGTACTCGGCGTCGGCCGGAGATTCTGCGGCTGGCAAGCTGAACTCGGGGCTTTCCGTGCCAGGCCGGTAGTTCAGTGACGCGAGCAACCGGGCGACCGCAAGCATCTCTCGCTTCGATGCGGGGTCGCCGAATGTGTCGGGACCGGTGTTTTCCAGGTCGCCGATGTCAATCATCCCGCCCGGGTCGGACGGATTGGGCAAATCACCGGACGGCGGCCCGGGCGGCGTCCATGAGGGCTCCTGCGGAGGGCTGCCAGGCGGCCAAATGCCAGGGAGCGGAACCGGCGCCAACGGGAAGTCCCCAAGATCAATCTCAGGGATGTGGAAACCCAAACTACCCGAGACATCCATCGCCACGTCGTCAGTCTCGATCGGGTGCAGCCAGTCGGTCGCCGGCAGCAGTTCGCCAGCCGTTGGCGAAAGGGAAAGCACGCAGCGTGATTCCAAGCATTCCAATTGGGCTCGGACGTAGCACTTCCGCGCTCTGGCGGCTGTCCAGTTCCCCTTGGCAAGCAGGAACAACGTGCGTTTAAGGTCGTCGAACATTGAGTCCACGAGCGATCGTTGAAGCTAGGGTTTGGAAACCTGGAATTGAGCCGACGGTCTGCTCTCCGCCGGTCCGCCGGGCAGCCCGGCTGCGGCGGTGCTGAAATCGGCCAGCAACACGTCAAACGGCTTCGATCGCAAGTCGGGCATCTTGCTCAGACCGGCCTTCATGGCCGCATCGAGCGTGGCGGTAGTTTCATCGATGTATTTCTTCCGCGCGTCGCCCGAGGGGATCAGCCGGCAAGTCGCTGCCAGTTCTTCCGCAATCCGCAACAAGCGGCCACCGTCGCCCGGCCAGAGATTGCGGCGCATGAGCACGACTTCCGCGGCCTCGACCGGCCTGTCCAAAGCCCGGAGTGCCTCCGCGTAGTTGTAGTAATGCTTGCTGAGCGCTTCCCGGAACCGAGCGATATCGGGCGATTGTTCATACGCCCGCCGCTGGGTGGCAATGGCCTTTTCGAATGAGGCGACGGCCGCCTCCATCTGCCGGTTCTGCTGCTGGACGATGCCGAGGTTGTAGTAGATTCCTCCAAGCCCGCTCAAGAGGCCAGCGTTTTGCGGCTGCGCCTCGACCAGATCTTGCTGAATGGCGAGCGCTTTGTCGAATGAGACCTCGGCCTGGCCCAGGCTGCCGGCGCTGGTCTGACTCATGCCCAGATTGTTGAACGTGACTGCCAGGTCGCGTTGGTAAGAAGTCACCAGCGGGGCCGCCGCGGCCAGCCGCTCCTGAATGGCGATGGCATCGCGATAACACAGCTCGGCCAGGCTCCAGCGGTCCAGCCGCGCGTGGATCGCGCCGAGGTTGTTGTAGCTGAGCGCCAGGTCGCTTTGATAGTCGCGTTTGTGGGGATGCTGCTTGGCCAGTTGCAGCTGCAGCGAGAGGGCCCTTTCAACCCACTGGCGGGCAACGGCGGGCTGAGCCGGCAGATACACGGAGCTCAGGTTGTTGTAGCTGGTCGCCAGATTGATCAGATTGGTTTCGTTCTGCGGGTCGGCCTGTCTGATCGATTCCTGGATTCTGATCGCGGCGCGGAACCGCATGGCGGCCTGGCGCTGGTGGTCCGTTTGGTTGAATAGCAGCCCCAAATTGCTTTCGGTCGCCGCCAGATCGGCGTGGTAGGGAGAAACCGGCGGTGAGCCGCTGGCAAGCTGTTGCTGGATGGCATGGGCGCGATCGAGCGCTTCCCGGGCCGCGGCCATCGCACCGCGTTTCTGGAGCACCTGGCCCAAATTGTTACAGCACAATGCCACGTTGCGCAAATGCTCTCGCCGCCAAGGCTGGGCCTGCGCGAGCCGCTGGTGAATCGCTCGCGCCTCTGCGTAGGCCTGCTCGGCATCGGCTTGCGAGCCAAGCTGGTCGGACAGGTAGCCGATCTTGCTGTACGTCAAAGCCAAGTCGGCCTGGAGCGCCGGATCGTCCGCGGCTTCGCGCGCGAATGCACGATAGTAGGGCAGCATTTCGGCCAGCAGCTCCTGCCGCACCGCTTCGGCCCCGGGCAGCTTGTTGGCGAGCAGTTGATTCACACGCGCGCCGAAGCGGTCGAGCACCTCGCGTGCCTGCTGGAACTTGGCCTCCGCCCGCTCGTAATTCTTTTCGGCCCGCGCGTGATTCGCCGTGGCTGCTCGATACGCCGCGTCTTTGTCTGCCCGCTCCGAAGCGATGATGACCAGGCTGGCCACGATGCCCACCGCGGCCATGGCCAGCACTCCCATCGCTGCCGCCACCGACCGTTTGTGCCGCCAGACCCACTTCTCCACGCGCGAGCAAAGCGACGGGCGGCGGGCGAGGATCGGCTGGCCATCCAGAAATCGCTCCAGGTCTTCGGCCAGCTCGCGGGCGGTGGCATACCGCTCATCGCGGGCATCGGCCATGGCCTTGAGCACGATGTTCTCAAAATCGACGGGAATCGAGCTGTTCCAAAAGCGGGGCCGCCGCCACTTGGAGCGGCTATCCAGTTCCGTCGTCGCCGCATGGCCAGTCCCCTCGCCAGGATGCCGCAGCGTCGCCAGCTCATAGAGCGTGACCCCCAGCGAATAGATGTCGGTGCGATGATCGACCAGCGCCGGTTGTCCCGAAGCCTGTTCCGGGCTCATGTAGGGCAAGCTTCCCAGCACGTGGCCCGTCTCGGTCAGGCAGGCGCTGGATTTGCAACGGGCGACCCCGAAGTCCGTGACCCACACCTTGCCCTTCTCGTCGAGCAGCAGATTGGATGGCTTCACGTCGCGGTGTACGACCCCTATCTCGTGGGCCGCGTCGAGCGCCTCAGCCGCTTGCACTCCCATCCGCGCCACGGCCATCACGTGGTCGTGCGTTTCGCCCGTCCGGCCCGTAGCGCCCGAGAGGTTGGCGCCCTCCTTGTCCTCGTCGCGCAGCTCTCCGAGCAGCCCGGCTAGCGACTGGCCGCCGACGAGCTGCATGGCGAAAAAGTGAATTCCGTGCTCCTGACCGATGGCGAATACGGGCACGATGTGCGGATGATCGATCTGGGCGGCGGCCTGGGCCTCGTTTTTGAATCGTGTGATCTGCTTCTCGTCGATGGCGGCCGCAAATGGCAGCACTTTTACGGCCACGCGGCGTCCCAGAGAAACCTGCACCGCTTCGTAGACGATGCCCATGCCGCCCCGGCCGATCTCGCGTACCAATTGGAAGTCGCCGAGCTGCCCCCCAAGACCTGAACCGCCCAGTCCCGGACCGCCGCTGACGATCATGGCGGACTGCGGCGGCCGATTGGCAACTGCCTGGTGAAACAGCGCCAGCCCGCTCAGATATCCGTGCAATTGGTTCGCAACGTCTGGATGCCGGGAGAGTAGGGCTTCAGGCTCAATCGGCTCGCCGCGCTCCAGCCCCAGTAGATACTCGTCGAGGATCATCGCCAGGCGTTCCCGCTGGGCGTCGGTGCCGCCTCCGCCGGCCCCACTAGCAGCACCTAGAGTGGTTGTCAGATTATGGATCATATTGCTCCGCTTTCCGGTACAGCGCCCGCAGCTTTTCGATGGCCCTGAGCCACAGCATCCGCGTGGCGCCAGGCGAGCGATTGAGCCGCGTCGCCACCTCTTCAAACGAAAGCCCCTCGATATTTCGCAGGACCAGGACTTCACGGTAATGACCTGGCAAACGGGCCAGCAATCCGGCCAGGAATGCCGACTGTTCGCCCTGGCAGCCTCCAGACCAGGCCGCCTTGAGATTCGCCACCGCGCGCACCGGCGGCTCACCTGCTTCGGCCGCGAATCCCTCGATCGAAACTTCTCTCCTCACGTCACGCTTGGCAGCGAGCACATGCTGCTCAACTAGCCGTGCCAGGCTGTTGACAAGGATTTCCCGGAGCCAAGCGAGCAATTCACGCTCCGTCAGGCCGCGGAATTGGGCGAAGCTGCGATGCGCCTTGAGCATCGTTTCCTGGACAATGTCGGACGGGCTGACCCTCGGCCGAATGCGCCGCTGAATCTGCGCGGTCGCCAGGAGCGTCAAGTAGGTGCGGTAGTGGGCGAGCAACTCGCCGATGCTTTCTCGATCGCCGCCGCGTGCACCCGCGAGCAATGGCACAATGTCCGATCGAGCGCTCTGCTTGCCGCAATTGTAAGAGTCCGCGGATGGCGGGCCAGCTAGCACTGGGGTCGACATCGACGATCAATCCTTTTCCGTGGCCCGCTTCGCATGATTGTATCCTTCCGGTCAAGCTCGACCGGACACACAGCGGTCTATCCTCTGGGACCGAATTCTGGGCACAATGTCACGCACGATCCGTGCTCCGTTGCCCCTTTTCCATCCTTCCCTCCTTACTAGGGGCAATGTGAAATCGAATCGCGCGACTTGGCGCGGCGTCGCTCGGACAAACGGCTACGGGTGTGATCCACTCGGCTGCGGCCGCCGTCAGGACGCTGCGGTCTGCGCTCCGGCAGCGATGCTTCAAATCGGCTTGTAGAATGGTTGGCATTGGGCCGACACCCAAGCAACTCCGGCCCAGCGCGGCGGTGTTCGTCAAAAATCACGTCAAACCAGAAGAGACATTCGCATGAAGGCCCACAACCAGAGCGCCCGCAATGCTGACCGCCGCACACTCAGCCGCCGCCGTTTCCTCAAGCACAGCGCCGTCGCCGGCGCCGGGGTCCTCGGCTGTCCTGCCATTCTCCGCGGCGCCGCGCCTAATTCGCAGTTGCAAGTCGCCTGCATCGGTGTCGGCGGCATGGGCGGCAGCACGATGAAGAGCGTGGCCAGCCACTCCAAGGTGAAGATCGTCGCGCTGTGCGATGTGGATGAGCGGGCATTGGAGGCAGCAGCCAAGGCTTATCCCGACGCCTCGCGGCACAAGGACTGGCGCGAGTTGCTCAGCAAGCATGCAGATAAATTCGACGCGGTCACTATTGGCACGCCAGACCACATGCACGCCGCGCCTGCCGTGACGGCGCTGCGGGCGAAAAAGCATTTGTATTTGCAAAAGCCGATGGCCGCCACGCTGCACGAGTGCCGCATCATCACGCAGGAGGCGGCCCAGGCCGGCGTGGTGACCCAGTTGGGCAATCAGGGGCGCTCCAGCATCGAAAGCCGCATGACTGTCGAGCTGATCCGCAGCGGCGCAATTGGCAAGATCAAGGAAGTCATCCTCTGGGAGAACAAGCCGCTGAACTGGTGGCCGAAGAACACCGCCCTTCGCACGCACGGGGACGCCGTTCCGGCCGGTCTTGACTGGGACTTGTGGCTGGGAGTGCGCCAGCCGCGGCCCTACCTTGCAGATACGTACCATCCCAAGAATTGGCGCGCGTGGTTTGATTTCGGCGTGGGCGAGATGGGCGACATGGGTTGCCACCACTTCGACACGTCCTTTGACGCCCTGAAGCTGACCGCTCCCTTGCGCGTGCGGCAGACCACCGCCGGCAGCAGCGGACCGCTATGGGGAGACAAGCGCATTGTCGAGATGATCTTTAAGGGTAGCGATGTTACTGCCGCCGACACCGTGCAGCTGACTTGGCATGATGGCGGCATGCAGCCCGACCGCAGCAAAATCGATTTGCCCAGGGGAGTGAACGAGCTTCCCGCTTCGGGAACCTACTGGATCGGCGAGGCCGGCGCCATCTTCAAGAAATATGGAGCGGCGCGCCCGGTCGTGCTGCCAGAAACGAGTTTTCCAGCCGAGAAATACCCGGCTCATCTGGAGCCGCAAGACCACTATCACGACTGGGTGGATGCCATTATCGAGGGGCGCCAGGCGTGCGACGACTTCAAGCATGGCGGACCACTCACCGAGGCCGTGCTCGTCGGTGCAATGGCCGATCGCGCTAGCGGAGAGTGGCTCGAGTGGGACCGCCAACTGCAAAAATTCACGAATAGCGCGCCAGCCACCGCGCTCGTCCGCCGCCCCTATCGCGACGGATGGCAGGTCAGGGGCTTGGGATGAGACAGCAAAGCGAAACCGGACTGAATTCTGCGCGTCGTACGTGACAGGCCGGTGTCCAAGAGGGCCTCTCGCGCCAAGCTCCCCGGCGCGAAATGATGCGATCGCGCTCCGGCTGGAGTACACTCCTTTTCAGACTTGGAGTGCAACCCTTTCTGGGATGATTCGATCATGCTTGGGAAATCCCGCTGGTTATTGGTGATCGCGGCTAGTAGTTTCGCCGCTCAGACAATCCTCGCGCAACAAACGCCAATTGCCGCAATACCCGGCGACAAGGCTTGGCAATCGCATCCGCCGATGCGCCCGCTGCCGGCGCCTCGTCCGCGCGAGCTTGCCTCCGCAGGACAGCGGTTCGTGGATGCGGAGCGTGGAGATGACGGGGCGGACGGAACCAAGAGCGCTCCGTGGAAAACGCTCGCCCACGCTCTCCGCCAGTTGAAGCCTGGCGATACCCTTTACCTCCGGGGCGGCACGTACTACGAGAAGGTCGCCTTGACCCGCTCGGGCGCTAGCGGCGCGCCGATCACGATTGCTGCGTACCCGGGCGAACTGGCGGTGCTGGATGGCGGCTTGCGGGAATTCTTGGAGAGCCCCGCCACGAGCTGGGAGCCCTTTGCCGGCGGCGCGGAGGGCGAGTACGCCTCCACGCGGACCTACCTCGGCACCGACGCCCGCCGGACGCCGCACCAATTCTTGCCCGGCGCGTGGGAGCCGATGTGGGGGATCGAGGACGAGCGGCCGCTGGCCCTGGGCCACTTTGCCGACTCGCTGGTTCCTTTGCACGGCTATCGCATCGCGGTGGACCTCCGCTCGCAGAACGAACTGTGGCTGGGCGGGAAGAATGAAATGCGGGAGATGGGGATTTATTGCGGGCCCGGGTTGCGGTTCAACCGCGAAACGGGGCGGATTCACATCCGCCTGGCCCATCATCGCCTGGCGGGGCTGGGTGTGCGGGCCTACCGCGGCGAAACCGATCCGCGCAAGCTGCGGCTGGTGATCGCCGCCGGATTCGGGGAAGAGGTGCTGCGCGTTAGCGGCGTGCAGCATGTCCGGATTCAGGACCTGGTGCTGCGCGGGGCCACCGGCAGCCCGATGATTCAGGTCTATGGCTCGCAAAACATCGAGCTCGACGGCCTGACCGTTTTCGGCGGTTTCCCGGCCCTTTCGATCAATGCGGCGAAAAACGTCCGTGTGACGAACTCCGCGTTTCGCGGCCTGGCGGCCCCGTGGACTTCGCGGGCCCACATGAAATATCGCGGCACGGCGTCGTACCAGATCGTTCTGGGCAACAACCAGCCGGTGAATGAGAACATCGAGCTGGCCTGGTGCGAATTCACCGACGACCACGATTTCGCGTTCCTGCGGCATGCCAGCGGGCTGCGGTTCCACCACAACTTCGTCGATAACTTCAACGACGACGGCCTGGAATGCGGACCCAAGCTGCGTTCGCACACGATCTTCATCTCGCAGAATCGGATTGGGGCCTGCCTGATCCCGCTTTCGCAGCACGAGATCGACAAGGATGATTCGCCCATCGATCACGATCCCGCGGCCGGCGTCTTCGTCTTCCGCAATGTGATCGACCTGCGGGCGGGCACGTACAAAGGGCCGCCAAAGGAGCCCGACGCCAGCGGCGATTTTCTGCACGAAGAGGGACATCTGGCGGGCGACCACGGCGGCCCGACCTGGCCCGTGATCCGCTTTTATCACAACACCGTGCTGCGACGGACGCCCGTCTTTCGCGATTACTTCTTGTTCGGCCTGGGCGCCCAGGGCCTGCGAAACTCGCAGCGCGAAGTTTTCAACAACCTCTTCGTTCAGGCGGGCAAAGTGCCGGGCGTCGGCTTTGCCGGAATCAAGGAAGCAGGGAACGTTCGCGAAGCAGGCAACCTCTTGTGGGGCCTGGAGGACGGACCGCTCGTCAAAGC
>JAKEHX010000003.1 GCA_022614795.1 Planctomycetaceae bacterium
GCTCGCCCCGGAGCGCTACCAACAGCCGGGCCAGCGGCTGATCGACAAGCTCGTCACGCACCATTTCGGCTGCTGGGGAGCAGCGGCAACGGAGCGGCGTCAGTAGATGGCAGAATACTAACGATGTTCATTCATTGCTCGCTGGCGAGGGCCGTCAAGGCAATCCGCCGGAACCGGTAGCGCGCGTCCCAGGTGAAGATCGTGAGCTTGCGCGGATCGGTGACCCCCATTCCCTTGGCGGCGCGAATTGGCACCCGCTCGTCGCGCGCCCACTCGGTGACGAGCTTCCCGTCTACCAGCAGCCGGACAAGCTGCTGCGAGACTTCGATCCGGACCGTTGCCGGACGGTGGTTGGTCAATTGCTTGCCGGGCACGGCATGCGGGCTGTTGGCGGTGAAAATCTCATGGTCGTCGATGGCCGCCAGCCCGCTGACTTTGGAATAGAATCCATCGACAATCGCCGTCAGCACCCGGTCGCCGACCGGCAGCGTGCAGCAGAGCGAATTGTCCCCCAATTCACGAATCACTTCGATTTCCAGGGCGTATTCATCTGGCAACGGCTGCGGAAACTCGAGGGCGTTGCCCTTGCCTTCCAGGACGAGCGCGTTGCCGACACGGGTGAGCTTGCCCCACGCCAGTCGCAACTGGTCATTTGGCGTGGCCAAGAGGTCAATCGTCTGCTTCTCAAGCGAGACCTGCGGAGCCGGCGGCTGGCTTGGGCTCAGCGATTCGGCCGGCTGCACTTCGGCTGGCAATGATATCGTAGCGGCAATCGGGGCGCTTGCTCGATCGGCAGGCTGGACCACCGGGGCGGGCTCGGGCAGCGGCGCTTTCTCCAGTTGCGGCGCGGGTCCTTCCACGGGATCGACACTCGCTGGCGACACAATAGGCCGGCTGACTACCTCGGGCGTAGAGGTCCGCAGCCAGCGGGCAGCGGCAATCACGGCGACGCCGACAATGGCCACTGCAACCAGGCCGGCAACAACGACGACGATTTGGGTGTTTGGATCAGCCTTTGTCGCCGGCGACTTGAGCGGGCGTGCGGGAGAAGGAAACGACACCGGCAATGGCAGCGCCCGAATCGGCTCGGCTGGCGGTGGTGTCACAAGAGGCGCCGCCGGCGATGTTGGGACAGCGACCGGCGCCGCCGGCTGGGCTGCCGCTTGTTCAATCCTGGCCAGCAGTTCCCGGTCGTACCGGGCCTTCTGGCGCGGATCGATCAGGCAATCGCCCGCGGCCTGCACTTCCTCAATCAGCCGCTGGGCTAGCGTAGCATGCGCGCCGCTTTGCACCGTCCGCAGGTAGTTCACGCGCTGATCGATGGCATTGGTGATGACGTCGGGCTCATCCTCCAGCCGCCGCAGGCCCAGCAGCCGGTAGTGGTTGGCGGGCTGCTCCTCAGGGCGAATTCCCAGCCAGGTGTAGTAGGGATCGAAAGCAGCAGCCATGAGACTTGCCCCACTCAGCGCTTGAACTCAAACTCCGCCACGACCGGATAGTGGTCGCTCACGTCCCGCTCGTCTTGCGGGATCTTCCAAAAGATGTCCATGTGGTCGGCGTCCTGCTGCTGGCCGCGGACGACGAGGTCCTTGTGGATCGCGATCGACTTGAAGACCAGGTCGCTCTTGCCCGGTGCGTCGGCCTCCAGCGACGGCGTCGTCAGGATGTGGTCGAACTGCTTGTGGACGAGGTGAGTCTCTTTCGATTCCCCCTTGTAATGTGCGAACAGATCGCCCAGGTCGTCGTCGCTTGCCGGCGTGTCCAGGCCGCGGAGCGTGCCGATGTCGCCGCCGCTGGTCGTCGTTTCAAAGGTCTCGTCGGTGTTCACGTCGCCAATCACGATCAGGTTCTCGCCCCCCTTCACCGCCCCGTCGATCCAGCGGCGGATCAGCTTCCCTTGCTTCTTGCGGATTTCGGTCGCCTCCGGCTGGGCCCGCAAATGCACGTTGACGAGCGTCAGCCGCTCGGTGTCGGCCCCGCTTCCCCACTCGAACTGGCAAAAGATGTGCTTGGTAACGTTGTAGTACTCCTTCGAGGCGAACATCTCCGCCGTTTGCCGCTTAACGGAATATTCCGTGAGCCCCGAGAGCGCCAGCACGGCCACGTCCTGCTCGGTGAAGAAGTCGCCCCCCTCGATATAGGCGACCGTGTAATCCAGCCCGTAATCCTGTTTGAGCTTGCGGGTGAGATAGAAGAGCACCCGCTGGTTCTCGATCTCCTGGAGGCAGAGGATCGTCGGCTTGATCCGTTGGATCACGTCGGCCACGCCGGCCAGTTTCCAGTCCCAATCGGGTCGCGACGGGGCCGATTGCTGCTTGGCCAGGTCCGCGTAATTGTCGCCGGCGTAGTTGTCGTAGAACCACTCGACGTTCCAGGTGGCGATTACGAGCTTCTCGGGCGGCGGATCGGCCAGTGCCAGCGAGGGGAACGCGGCCAGCGTAAGCGCAAGGGCATGGACGAGTTTGTTCATGGGCACTTTCCACGGCAGGCTATAAACCTGCCTACTTTAGGTCCCAGACGGCTCAGGTGTCGGGGCTTATAATAGCAGTAGTCCCTGCCGCTTGCTCGATTGAATTTTAGCGAGCGCCCCGTAGCCGAAGTCGCCAGACTTCGGGTGTGCTCATGGAGATTTCCCGAACTCTGGCGAGTTCGGCTACCCTGTTCGATTTCGCGTGCGAGCCTCTTGTGATTACGCTGGCCGAAATTACCGCGGAATTTGAGGAGCTGGACGATCCGACCGACCGGATGACGTACCTGGTCGAAATCGGCAAGACCCTGCCGCCGCTCGACGACCGCCTGCGGACCGAGGCCAACCGCGTGCTCGGCTGCCAGAGCATGGTCTGGCTCGTGGCCAGCGAGCGGCCTGGCACGCCGCCGACGCTGACGTTCACGGCGGACAGCGACGCTCCGATGGTACGCGGTCTGATCGCGATACTGCTGGCGGTGTATTCCGGCAAAACGCCTGCCGAGATTCTCGCTTTTCCGATCGAGGAGATGCTCTCGCGGCTTAAGCTGCGGTCGTTCATCACGCCGATGCGGAGCAACGGCCTCTCGTCGATGATCAAGCGGATTCGCGAGATCGGCGAACGCGGGGCCGGCGGCACGTCGCTCCCGCTGATGCCGGCCAGGCCGCGGCCTGCCGGCGCAATGGCAGAGGTCCAGGCCCAACTGCCCACGGCGGGCAATGGCCGGCCTGCCACGAAACCAGCGCCCGACGTGTCGCTGCCGCTGGACGTGGAAAAAATCCGCCTCGACTTTCCGATCCTCTCGACGACGCTGGCCGAGGGCTATCCGCTGGCCTATCTCGACAATGGCGCCTCGACGCAGCGGCCGAGCCAGGTGATCGAGGCGGTTGTTGAGGCCTACGAGCACTACTACAGCAACGTCCATCGCGGCGGGCACGCGCTGGCTGCCGAAAGCACGGTGCGCTATGAGGCTGCTCGCGAATCGGTGCGGGCTCTGATCAACGCCCGCAGTACGACCGAAATCGTCTTCTGCTTGGGCACTACCGCGGCGATCAACCTCGTCGCCCGCAGCTGGGGCGACGCGAACGTGCACGCCGGCGACGAAATCCTGCTCACCGAAATGGAGCACCATAGCAACATCGTCCCTTGGCAGCAGCTTGCCGAGCGAACCGGAGCGGCGATCCGCTGGGCGCCGATTACCGAGGGCTTCGAGCTGGATATGGCCGCGCTCGATCGGCTGCTCTCGCCGCGGACCAAGGTCGTCGCCGTGGCGGCCGTTTCGAATGTGCTGGGGACGATCAATCCGGTCGCCGAGATTATTCGCCGGGCACATGCGGTCGGCGCCGTGGTGCTCGTCGATGCGGCGCAGGCCGCGCCGCACGAGCCGCTGGACGTGCGGGCCTGGGACGCCGACTTCGTCGCCTTCAGCGGGCACAAGATGCTCGGCCCATCCGGCGTGGGCGTGCTCTATGGCCGCGAGAACCTGCTCGATGCCATGCCCCCGTTTCTGGGCGGCGGCAGCATGATCAAAACCGTCACGCTGGATGGCTTCACGCCGGGAGATCTGCCGTACAAATTCGAAGCCGGCACGCCGATGATCGTTCCGGCGATCGGCCTGGGCAAAGCGATTCAATACCTCCAGACGATCGACATGGAGCGAATTCGCCTGCACGAACTAGCGCTCGCTCGGCAGGCCCACGAATTGCTCGGCGATATTCCGGGGCTGCGGTTACTTGGCCCCGCGCCGGAAAAGAAGGGGGGAATCGTCAGCTTTGCCATCGAGAGCGTGCACCCGGACGACATCTCCAAGTTCCTCGACCTGCACGGCATCGCCATCCGCGCCGGCCACCACTGTGCCATGCCGCTCCATCACCGCCTGGGCATTTCGGCCAGCAGCCGGGCGAGCTTCTATTTCTACAACACGCCGGCCGAGGTCGAGCGGCTGGCCGCCGCGGTTCGCGACGCGCAGCGCGTGCTGAAGCGCTAGCGGTTAATCAGCCGCCGCTTTTTTCTTCCCCTTCCCCTTTTTCTTGGCCTTCCCTGCGCCATCGCCTGACGGCTGCTTCAGGCCGGGATGCCCCTCCGGACCGGGAAGGTCCTTGAGGATCGCCGTGAATCGCTCCCGGGCGGCCATCGCATCAGCCGCGGTCGAATCGCTCACGTCCTTGTAGCCCGTCGCCGTGCGCGAGTCGCCGCAGTCATACAGCCTTTCCGGCTGGCCTCGGCCGGGGACTTCCAAGAGCCACCGCTCGTCGCGAATGATCCGGCCCGGCCCCAAGTAGCTGAAGACCCAGTCGCGGTGTTTCGTCCCCTCGCCGCGAAGCGTCGGTACGAGGCTCCTGCCATCGATCACATGGCCAGCAGGCAGCTTCGCCCCCGCAATCTCGGCCAGCGTCGGAAAAATGTCGGCCACGCTGACCAATTCGCGGCTCACTATTCCGGGCTTCACGTTGCCTTCCTTGAACGCGCCCGGCCAGCGAATCATAAGCGGCACTCGCACGCCGAGTTCCGTGACCGTCCCCTTGCCGCTTCCCGCGGTCCCATTGTCGCCGACGAAGATGAACACGGTGTTGTCTGCAAGGCCGGCAGCCTCAATCGCATCGAGCAGCTGGCCCATCAAATAGTCGAGGTATTCGACGTTGCTCTGATACCCGGCCGGCCGCCGCTGCCCCGGATGGGCCGGGTCGGGCGTCTCTTCGTGCGGCCCGTGCGTCAACGGCATCGTGTAATAGAAGCAGAACGGCCGGTCCTTGTGCTGGCGGACGAAGTCGATCGCGAAGGCGTTGAACAAGTCGGGGCCGTAATCAGTCGGCTTCGTTTCCAGGTACTTGCCGTTTTCGACGATCGAGGGATGCCAATACCGGGCGGTTCGGCCTCCGGCGGCCCCTTCGTAGCGTCCCGTATGCTTCACGCCAGCGGGCAAATTGTGCTCGTAGGCCCACATGCGATACGTATCGAAGCCGCAGTCGTGAATCAGCGTCGGATGCTCTCCCGAAAGCTGCCACTTCCCGGCCATGCCGGTCGCGTAGCCTTGGCTCTTGAGCAAGTCGGCAAAGGTCAGCTTGTCGCCGTGGGCATACTCAACCGAATCGGGCCGCGGCGACCAGGGGTTGCCAAACATGTGGAAGTAGCCCGAATGAAAGCCGTACTGCCCCGTCATGAGCATGACCCGCGTCGGCGTGCACAGAGGCGTGGCCCAGCAGGTCTCGAAGCGCACTCCCTCCTTGGCCAGCCGATCGAGTCGCGGCGTTTGATGCCGCGGATGGCCATAGCAGGCGAGTTCTTTCGCCCCGATATCGTCGGCCAGGACAACGACGAAGTTCGGGGGCCGCTCAGCGGCCAGCGCAAGTGCAGGGAAAGCGCCCAGGATGATTGTTATCAATATGCGCGACATGCAGCGACTCCCAGGAACATTACTCGTCGTCTCCAGCGTAGCCGACGGGCCAGTAGGTTGCATCACCCGGCCAGCGCTACAGCAACCGCGCTATTCGGGTTAAAATGCCACGGATTCGCCCCATCCGGTTGTGCGGCGGAGCTTACGCAATGAGCACCAACCCCTATCAGCCGACCACGTCCGCGGCCTCTGATCCGGGCGCCGCTGGGCCGCCGAGCGGCTCGCCGGTGTGGGCCATCGCCCGGAGCATCCTCGGCGTGCTAGTGGGCGTGGTCGCGGGGGGCCTGGTCGTGTTCTTGATCGAAGTCCCGGGGATGAGGTTCCATCCTCTGCCGCCGGGCGTCACGATGTCGGACACCGAGGCACTTAAGGCGCACTTTGCCAAGGCGCCCTTCGTCGCCCTTTTAGGCGTTGGGATCGCCTGGACCCTGGGGCCGCTCGCGGCGTCGTGGGTTGCCGCGTCGATCGCCCGCTGGGCCTGGTTTGGTCACGGCATGGTCATAGCCGGCATCTTCGCGGCCCTCGATGTCATGAATATCCGCAGTTTCCCCCATCCCACGTGGCTGGTGCTCATAGGGGTCTTTGCTCCGTTCGCGATGGGCTGGCTTGGTTCGGCGCTGGCCGAGTGGATGTTTACACCTCGACGGCCCGATCCCCAGCCCTATGATATGCGCAAGAAGAACATGGCTTGTTAAGTAGCAGGCACACTCCGTGTGCCGTCGGTTAAGTAGTAGGCACACTCCGTGTGCCGTCTGTTAAGCTTCAGGCGGCCCGATCGACAACCATCCGGAACCCTCCTCATAGCCAAGGACTTTCCCGTGCCCATACCTTCCCGCGCGATTGCCACTAGTGTTCCCGCCCATCCGTGGGCCTGGATCCTGTCTGCGTTTGCCTCCGGCTTTCCTTCCAGCCAGGGTGGGGGCTTCGGCCAGCAGCCGGGTTATGGCGCGGGGGGCGGGGTGAATCCCTATTCCAACCCGCCCGGCGTCGGTGCGCCGCCGCCGCGCAAGTCCAACACCTGGCTCTGGATTCTGGGGATTGTCGGCGTGCTGGGGATCGGCACTTTGATCTGTTGTGGTGTCGGCGGCTACGCGCTATTTAGCGTGGGCATGGGCGCAGTCACCCAGGAACTCAAGAATCAAGTCGCCGGCGACCCGAACGTAGAACGTCATTTGGGGGAAATCAAGAACTTGTCGATCGACGTGATGGCTACAGGCACGGAAACCGAGAAGCGAGGCCGCGGCGCGCAGGTCCTTGTGTTTAATGCCCAGGGTAGTGAGGGAAAAGAGGCCAAATTTATCGTGGAGCAGTCCCGCAATCCGCAGCCAGGCGATATGTTCAGCAAGATCGACTTGCGCCTGCCTAGCGGCGAGGAGATATCGATCAAGTAGCGGGTACGAGCGCGTAAGACGCATTCTCAATCCGTCCTCTGTGAGGCACGCCGGCCGCTGACGTAGGGATTGCCGGCAATGAAAAACCGCAAGAGGCGGTGGTGGGCCGACGTGACGCCGATGCGGCGCGAACGGGAAATCCGTAGCGGCGCTCCGTTGGTTTCGACGTACTGTTCGCGGGCAATCCAGAGTTCCCGGCCCAGTGTCAGGTCCCAGCCGTCGAACTGTTTTGTCACGTCCAGCGCCTGGCAGAGCCGCGCCGGGCCGCGGGCCAGGTCGAGCGGCTGGTCGGTGCGCCGCCGCGCTTGCATCAGTTCGAGGCCTTCCAGCGGCTCGATCGCACGAATCAGCACGGCGCTCCCTTGGCCCACCTCTTCCGTCACTGCGTTGAGGCACCAGCGGGCGTGGATCATATAGACGTAGGCGTGGCCGGCAGGGCCGAACATTGTCGCGTTCTTTCGCGTCATCCCGCGATTGGCATGACACGCAGTGTCGCGACTGCTGAGATAAGCTTCGGCTTCGACGATCCGCCCCGCTGAAATCGCGCCGTCCGCCGCCTGTCGAATCAAAAGCTTGCCCAGTAGATCGCGGGCAACGACAGCCGGGTGCCGCGCATAAAAGTCTCGCGGCAGCAGCAAGCGGCTGGACCCGTTCGACCGATTGGTGACATGCCGCACGTCAGCACCTCGAAAATTCCCGTTTTTTTTCTAGCCAGCGAAGATTGCGTGAACGGAATTCAAATTTCTTGTGAGTGGACCCGAGCTACAAACAAGCGACGACAGTTTTCCCGAAATCTAAACGGCAACAAGACTTACGTCTTCACCAGACCATCGCAAACGCTTCTGAAAAATGGGCAATTTGGAGCGCAAAGGCTTGGCAGATCACCACTTGCGCCATAGTTCACGGCGACAGTTGACTCGTTTTTGTCACTCGGTAAACTGTCGCACCTACTACGGGTTGTAGTAGCAGATGCCGAACATACAATATATGGTAGGTCGAGGGCTTTTCTGTCCCCTTGGCGACCTTGCTAAAGTTGTGTGAAGGGAGGAGGATTTCCCGAAGCTCGGCAGCTCCGCAACCCGACATTTGATCACTGTAATTCCGTTTCAGCAGGAAGCTCGGGCCCCTATTCCGGGGTTCCCTTTTTGCAGCAAGGAGCTGTCTCATGGCGACCGTCAGCGCCCCTCGTTCTCGTCCCGATTCCAAACCGCGTTTCTCCAAAATGGATGGCCTCCGCGAGTTGTCCAAAGGCCTGCGCGTCCAGGCCCAATTTTGCCCGGCCGAGTTGGCCGACCCGTTTGATTCCGTTGCTTGGGAGCTGCGGTCTGCCCAGATCAAGGACGAGACCGGCAAGCTGATGTTCGAGCAGAAGGACGTGGAAATTCCCGCCGGCTGGACGCAGCTGGCCACGAACGTGATCGTCAGCAAATACTTTTACGGCGAAAACGGCACGTCCGAGCGCGAACGGAGCGTCAAGCAGCTCATTCACCGCGTCACGCGCACCATCGCCGACTGGGGCCTGGCCGACGGCTACTTCGCCAGCCCAACCGACGGCGAACAATTCTACCGCGAGCTGACCTGGATGTGCCTCAACCAGCATGGGGCGTTCAATTCGCCCGTCTGGTTCAACGTGGGCCTGTTTCATCAATACAGCGTCGAGGGGGCCCGCTGCAACTGGCGCTGGAACCGCGACACGATGGAGGTCGAGCAGCCCGAGAACCCCTACGAATATCCGCAAGGCTCGGCCTGCTTCATCCAGTCGGTCGATGACAACATGGAATCGATCATGGGGCTGGCCACCAGCGAGGCCATGCTCTTCAAGTTCGGCAGCGGCACGGGGACCGACCTTTCGACCCTCCGCTCGCACCGCGAAAAGCTCGCCGGCGGCGGCAAGCCGAGCGGCCCGCTCTCGTTCATGCGCGTTTATGACCAGGTCGCCGCGGTGGTCAAGAGCGGCGGCAAAACGCGCCGCGCCGCCAAGATGCAGTCGCTCAAAGTCTGGCACCCCGACATCCTCGAATTCATCGAGTGCAAGTGGCGCGAAGAGAAGAAGGCCCATTGCCTGATCGAGAAAGGGGGCTACGAGGCCAACTTCAACGGCGAGGCCTACAGCTCGATTCTCTTCCAGAACGCGAATCTTTCAGTTCGCGTCACCGACGAATTCATGGAAGCGGTCAAGAACAACCAGAAGTGGACCACGCACTGGGTTACCGACCCCAGCCGCGAAGGCCCCTCTTGGCCGGCGAAGGATGTGCTCAATCGCATGGCCGAGTGCGCCTGGCATTGCGGCGATCCGGGCGTGCAATACGACACCACGATCAACCGCTGGCACACCTGCCCCAACAGCGGACGCATCAACGCCAGCAACCCGTGCAGCGAGTACATGTTCCTCGACAACACGGCTTGCAATCTGGCCAGCATCAACCTGATGAAGTTCCGCCGGGCCGATGGCGCGTTCGATGTCGAGCGGTTCAAGGCCGCCTGCCGCATCTTCTTCATCGCCCAGGAAATCCTCGTCGATCACGCCAGCTACCCGACCGCGGAAATCGCCAAGAATAGCCACCTCTTCCGCCCGCTCGGCTTGGGCTACTCGAACCTGGGCAGCCTGATCATGAGCAATGGCTTGCCTTACGACAGCGAGGCGGCTTATGGCCTGTGTGGCTCGATCACGGCCCTGTTGCACGGGGCGGCGAATCTGACGAGCGCCGAAATGGCGGCCGTCGTGGGTCCGTTCGAGGGCTTCCACAAGAACCGCGAGCCGATGCTCCGCGTCATGCAGATGCACCGCGACGCCTGCGAAAAGATCAACGATGCGGGACCGACGTATCTAAAGGATGCGGCTCGCGACTTGTGGGACGAAGTCGTCGCCCTGGGCAAAAAGGTCGGCTATCGCAATGCCCAGGCGACGGTGCTCGCCCCGACCGGCACCATCAGCTTCATGATGGACTGCGACACGACCGGCATCGAGCCGGACATCGCCCTCGTGAAGTACAAGCAGCTCGCCGGCGGCGGCATGCTGAAGATCGTCAATCAGACCGTGCCGCTCGCCTTGGCCAAGCTCGGCTACGACGATCCGCAGATCAAGAGCATCACGAAGTTCGTCGATGAACACGACACGATCGAGGGGGCGCCCGACCTCAAGGTCGAGCATCTGGGGGTCTTCGATTGTGCATTCAAGCCGGCCAACGGCATCCGCAGCATCCAGTGGCGGGCTCATGTGCGGATGATGGCCGCCGCTCAGCCGTTCCTTTCGGGCGCGATCAGCAAGACGGTCAACATGCCGTCGGACGTGACGCCCGAGGATATTGCCGATTCGTATTTCTGGGGCTGGGAGCTGGGCCTCAAGGCCCTGGCCATTTACCGCGACGGCAGCAAGCAGAGCCAGCCGCTCAACACCAAGGCGGAGGGGGACAAGAAGGAAGCCGAGAAGGTGGTGGTCGTTTCCAAGCCGCGGCGCGAGCGCCTGCCGGACACGCGGCAGTCGATCACCCACAAGTTCAACGTGGGTGGCCACGAGGGCTATATCAACGTGGGGATGTACGACGACGGCCGGCCGGGCGAACTGTTCATCACGATGGCCAAGGAAGGTTCGACGGTCGGCGGCCTGATGGACGCCTTCGGCACGGCGATTTCGATGTCGCTCCAGTACGGCGTGCCGCTGTCGGACCTGGTCAACAAGTTCTCGCACATGCGGTTCGAGCCGATGGGTCACACGACCAATCCGGACATCCGCATTGCCAAGAGCGTGATCGACTACATCTTCCGCTGGATGGGCATTCGCTTCCTCGAAGGCTATCGCGAAGCCAACAGCAGCCTGCCGAAGATGCTGCCTGGAGCGGAGGACGACGACGCCTCAGCTCGCGTGCCCGCCGCCACGAAGGCGAGCGGGCCGGGAGTTGGTCAAGGAGCGACTCAGGCGACGAGCACTCAGTCAGTAGGCTCAGTTGCGGTCGCTTCAAAGGCCGAAGCCAAGCTTGCTACTAGTAGCGCCAATGGCCACTCCAACGGAGCGGCCAGGAAGGTCGAAGTTCAACCGACGCTGCGGATCGACGGCAACGGCGGCCCGGCCGCGGCCGGCACCGCCAGCCAGCGCGACCAGTTCGCCCGTTTTCAGCTCGACGCACCCAGCTGCGACAACTGCGGCTCGATCACCGTCCGCAACGGCAATTGCTACCTCTGCCACAACTGCGGAAACAGCATGGGATGCTCGTAACTAAAAAGCCCTGACCATTGGTCAGGGTGTGCGCCCATCGGCGTTCGATTGCAATCGCACCCCGACCACTGGTCGGGGCTTTGATTCGAGGGTCGCCCGCCAAGGAATAGCCGGGAAGGAGGCCGCCGGGCAACCCGCTTTTGACCGCCGGACGCAGTGGTGCACGAGGCGCCGCAGCGTCCGGCGGTGCTTATGCGCCCTTGATGCGTTCGGTCAACACTTCGGGCTGTCCGATGCGCAGCGTCGTCTTCCTGGGGCCGACACGCTCGTCGAGGGCCAGTCGCATCAGGGGCTTGGACACCGGCCGGCCGAAGAAATAGCCCTGCATCAGGTCAAAGCCGACCCCGCGGCAGGCCTCGGCTTCGGCGCTGGATTCGACCCCTTCGGCGAGCGTGATGATGCCCAGCTGCCGGCACATGTGGATGAGCGACTCCAGGAGCTGCCGCCGGTCGCGGCTGGCCGTGTCGATGCCGGCGATGAGCTTGCGGTCGAATTTGAGGAAGTCGGGATGGGCCTCGACCAGCTCACTCAGGCGGGCCTGGCCGGCGCCGAAATCGTCGTAGGCCAGCTGCATCGCCAGGTCATTGAGCACCAGCCGGAGCATCTTGATCGTCGCCGGATCCATGGCGCACGTTTCGTGCACCTCGATCGCGATAGCCTGGTCGGGGTGCTCGTTGCGAAGCTCTTCGAGCGAAACAAACAGCGGCTTGAGATCGCGCAGCTCGGCCGGATGCGTATTGAGGAACAAGTGCTGCTTCTTGCGGAAACCGGTGCGGCTTAAGGCTTCGCTCCGGAGAATCCGGCTGAGCAGGGCTTCCTTCTGGAAGAATTCCGCGGCCTTGAACATCATTGCCGGGTTGTCGAGGCCGAACAGGCGGCTGCGGGCGAGGGCTTCATAGGCGACAACCTCGCCGGCCTCGGCGGCGACGATGGGTTGGAAATGCGGGACGACGACGCGGTCGTCGATCAACTTGTCAAACTGGGCGATCGCCAGGGCCAGGTCGCCCATGTCTTCCGACGGCGATGTCGGCGCGGCGCAGGTCCGCCGCCCATGGTTCAGACGGAACACCACAGCCCCGAACTGGAGCAGATCGCCGACGACGACCACATGCTGGCCCTTGAGGCGGCGGCCGTTGATGAATGTGCCGTTGCGACTCCGCTTGTCGACGAGCACCAGGTCGTCGCCGGAAAGGCGCAGCTCCGCATGCTGAAGCGAGACGGTGGTATGCCCGAGGCGGACGTGGACGCCGGGTTGGCGGCCGATCTTGCAGGGAAAATCGCGGAGCGGAATCACCTCGCCGTCGCCGTGCGCCACCAGCGACCAGCCGCGCGCCCTGCGCGAGAGTTCCATCGCTTCCGTCGTCTTCCGCATCGGCGCAAGCTCCTGCCAAACTGGTCCATGGGACTGGCCGGCAGCCGCACGGCTGGGCGCAGATTCCCCGCGCAAATCTAGCTTGGGGGCGACCCGTCGGGGGTAGAAGGCGGCCCCTGTAGTGCGGACTGCAATGGAAATATGCCGCGGCCTCAAATCTGGCTGGTCAGATTGTGCGGCGCGTAGTGGAAGACTGAAGCGGCCTGCTATGCAAGAATTTTTGAGACAATATTTCCGGCCACATCGGTCAGCCGGAAATCGCGTCCCTGGAAGCGGAACGTGAGCTTCAGGTGGTCGAGGCCCAGCAAATGCAGCAGCGTCGCATGGAGGTCGTGGACGTGCACGACATCCTGGACGCCGTAGTAGCCGATCTCGTCGGTGGTGCCCAGCGAGAGGCCCGCCTTCACGCCGCCGCCGGCCAGCCACATGGTGAACGATTCAATGTGGTGGTCGCGGCCCATCATTTCGCGCGGCTCGCCCTGCGGCGTGCGGCCGAACTCGCCCCCCCAAATCACGAGCGTGTCGGCGAGGAGGCCGCGGCGCTTGAGGTCCTGCACCAGGGCCGCGGCTCCTTGGTCCGTTTGCTTGCAGATTGCATCCAGCGACTCGCCCAGTTCCGTCCCCTTGTTGCCGTGGTGGTCCCAATCGGTGTGATACAGCTGCACGAACCGCGTTCCCCGTTCGACCAGCCGGCGGGCGAGCAGGCAGTTCATGGCAAACGACGGCTTGCCGGGCGTCGCGCCATAGAGGTCGAGCGTCTCTTGCGACTCGCCGGCCAGGTCCATCAGCTCCGGGGCGCTCGATTGCATGCGAAACGCCATTTCGTAAGCGGCGATCCGGGTGGCGATTTCGCCGTCCCCCGTGTCGGCCAGGCGCAGGCGATTGAGGCCGTTGACCGCTTCGATAAATCGCCGCTGGTCGCCCGGCGCAATTCCCTCGGGGCTGGCAAGGTTCAGGATCGGCGCTCCGGTGCTCCGCAGCGGCACCCCTTGATACGTCGTGGGCAGGAAACCGCTGCCCCAGTTGGGCGCTCCGCCGCGCGGCCCGCGCGGGCCGGACTGAAGCACGACAAATCCGGGCAGGTTTTGCGACTGGCTGCCGATGCCATAGGTGACCCAGGCCCCGATGCTCGGCCGGCCGAAGAGTGGCGAACCCGTGTTGAGGAAGAACTTGGCCGGGCCGTGGTTGAAGACGTCCGTCTTTACCGCTCGCAGCGTGCAGATGTCGTCGGCGATGCTGGCCAGGTGCGGCAGGCACTCCGAGATCGTCTGCCCGCTCTGGCCGTGCTGGGCGAACTTGCGGCGCGTCCCCAGGAGTTTTGCATCCTTCTTGATGAACGCAAACCGCTTGCTGGCGACGAACGATTCGGGAATCACCTGCCCGTCGAGTTCCTGGAGCTTGGGCTTGGGATCGAACAGCTCCAGTTGGCTCGGCCCGCCGGCCATGAACAGGAAGATGACGGACTTGGCCTTGGCGGCAAAATGCGGTGAGCGAGGAGCGAGCGGGTCGGCGGCGGCGGTTGGTTCCGCTGCGTGGCCCTTGTCAGCCGCCAACAGCGACCCGAGCGCCATCGCCCCCAGGCCGACGCGGCAATCCTGGAAGAAATGCCGGCGGGCGATCCACAGGTCGGATGGTCGAAGGTCGAAGGTCGAAGGTTGACATCTATTTCCCATGTCGCTGATTCTCCCGTACTTCTGTTGAGGCGAAGCCACGGCGACCTTGTTTGGGCGACCGATGCAGGTAGGCGAGCAATCCCGCCAATAGCCGACTGACGGCCATGCACTGCTTGTAGGCAGCTTCAAACTCGGGGCGGGATACGTATCTCTCATCCAATGCGACGAAGAGCTGCGAACGAACTTCACCGCACGAACCTTTGGCAATTGACAGAAATTGAACGAACTCCTTGTCCCCGCCGCGCTCGAATCCCTCGGCGATGTTCGACATGACGGATATCGATGCTCGCCGAATCTGATCGCGTAGGGCGAAGTCCTTGCTAAATGCCGTCGCCTTAGTGTGAGCGTAAACAACGCGATTTAGCTTGCGGGCTTCTTTCCACGCTTCGAGATCTTCAAATCGTTGAACGGTTGCCATGATGCACCTCAATTGTTGATTGACATTCGACATTCGACCTTCGACTTTCGACTTTCGACTTTCGCCCAATAACGGACATCACTCCCTTGTAATCGTTTCATCGAGATTCAAAAGCACCCGGCAGATGCGGGCCCAGGCGGCGGCAGGACTGTCGGGCGAGGCGGCTTGTTCGGCGGCGGCGAGGGCTGCGAGCTGCTCGGCTTCGGCGGCGGTTGCATCGCGGGCCAGGCACAAGCGGAAGGCGTGGCGGGCGCGGCCGGCGCGATTGGGCGGCGCGTCACGGAAAATCCGTTCCGCCATGGCTTGGGCACATTCGAAAAACGCCTGGTCATTGGCCAGGGTAAGCGATTGAAGGGGCGTATTGCTGCGGATGCGCCGGGTGCAGGTCACATTGCCGCCGGGAGCGTCGAACGCCAGGAGCATCGGGTAAGGCGACGACCGCCAGAAGTGCGTGTACATGCCGCGGCGGTAGCGATCGCCCCCTTCAGCCGCTTTCCAAGGTTTGGGGTCCTGCGTGAAGTCGAAGACGCCCTCCGGCTGAGGCGGGAAGACACTGGGCCCACCCAGCCGCCGCGTCAACAGGCCGCTGGCAGCCAAAGCCACGTCGCGGACGATCTCGGCATCGAGCCGCAACCGCGATTGGCGCCCCAGCAGCCTGTTTTGCGGATCGGCGGCGGCCAGGTCGGTGCGGGTCGTTGACGATTGGCGATAGGTGCTGGTGGTGACGATGCGGCGGTGCATTCGTTTGACGTCCCAGGATCGGTCGAATGTCGAAGGTCCAATGTCGAAAGTCGAAGCATCCTCCGACATTCGACCTTCGACGTTCGACCCTGGACTTCCTACCGAGACGAACTCGATCGCGAGCCAATCCAAGAGCTCCGAGTGCGTGGGCGGCGTTCCCTGGGTGCCGAAGTCGTCCTCAGTCTCGACCAGGCCGCGGCCAAAAAACTTCTGCCAGTCGCGGTTCATGACGACGCGTGGCGTCAGCGGGTTGTCGGGCGACACAAGCCACCGGGCGAAATCGAGTCGCGTGGCGTGCTGGTCAGTTGCGGTCAGCGGCGGCAGCACGGCCGGCACGTCGCCGCTCACCTTCGGGCCCGGATCGAGGAAGTCCCCCCGCTTGTGGACGAACGTTTCGCGCGGCTGGGTGCGCTCGCGGAGGATCATCGTCGTAGCGATCTTGGGCTCGACCTCGCGCAGCTTGTAAATCTGCTCCAGCAGCGGGATCGCCTGCCGGGCGACGTCGAGCTGGCGGTAATGGTCTTCAATCGTCTTCTTGTTGGCCGCGTCGCGCTTCTCGAATTTCATGTCGAACGCGATCTGCACCGGCCCCGGCAGTCGGGCCCGCTGCTCGGGAGTGACGGTCGCTTCCCACTCGCGCTGCTTGGCCTCCAGTTCCGGCCGCTGCATCTCGAGCTGGTCCTCGAGCTGCTTGATCTGGCCGCGAATCTCCTCGCGGCGGGCCAACTCGCCCGCCTCGATTTGCAGCCGCGAAGGGACCTCGATCGTGGGCTCGTCGCAGTTGTTGAGCAGGGCGAAGAGCTGATAATACTCGGCGTGCGACAGCGGGTCGTATTTGTGCGAGTGGCAACGTGCACAGCCGACGGTCAGCCCAAGAAACACCGACCCGGTCGTATTGACGCGGTCCACAACCGCCTCGACGCGGAACTGCTCCTGATCGGTGCCCCCTTCCTCGTTGATCAACGTGTTGCGGTGGAACCCGGTGGCCACCAGCTGCTGCTCAGTTGCCGCCGGAAGCATGTCCCCCGCGAGCTGCTCGATCGTGAACTGGTCGAACGGCTGGCCGCGGTTGATGGCGTCGATGACCCATTCGCGATATTTCCAGATTTGCCGGCCGAAGTCGCGGGTGTAGCCGTTGGAGTCGGCGTAACGCGCCAGGTCGAGCCAGTGGCGGCCCCAGCGTTCGCCGTAATGCGGAGATGCCAGCAGCCGATCGACGAACCGCTCGTAAGCATCGGGCGATTGGTCGCTGACCAGCGCGTCAACTTCGTCCAAGGGCGGCGGCAAGCCGACCAGGTCGAGCGAGACACGCCGAATCAGCGTCGGACGCTCGGCCTGAGGTGAAGGGGCCAGTCCCTCGCGCTCGAGGCGCGCGAGAATCCAGGTGTCGATCGGCCCCGCTGGCCACGCGGCATTGTGAACGGCTGGAAGCGGCCACAGCACGGGCGGTTGGAAGGCCCAGTGCTGGCTGCCGCCGGGCTTGACGACGTCGCCATCGGGAATCTTGGCCCCAGCGGCGATCCAGCGCTTCAAGAGGTCGATCTGTGCGTCGCTGAGCGGATCGCCCTTGGGAGGCATCCGCGAGATCACGTCGCTTTTGCCTGTCACGGCGAGGATCAACAGGCTTTCGTCGGGCTTGCCGGCGACGAATGGCGATCCACTATCGCCGCCCCGAGCCACGGCTGCCCCGGCATCGAGCCGCAGGCCGTTTTCCTGTTTGGTCGGGCCGTGGCACTTCGTGCAGTTAGCGGCCAAGAGCGGCTTGATGTCGCGGAGAAAATCGACATCGTCGGCACCGGTGCGGCCAGGCAGCACGAGCACCAGGGCAAACAGAACCAGCCGGATTCGCATGGCAGGGCGGCGAAGGGCAGGGGACGGGGGCGGGAAAGCAGCCCTCAGTATCAACGGGCAGTGCCGCCGCGGCAAGCGATTTTCGGGCGCTCGCGCCCTACTCAAGTCGGAGGTCTTCCGGCGATACCTCCGCCGGAAAGTCCTTCTCCGGGGGCGTGATCTTCAGCGTCCACAGGACGGCTTGCGAGATGAAGCGGCGATATTCGCTGCGCGACCAGTTTTCGTGATAGTGGCAGCCTGAAAAGCCGAGCGAACGGCCGCCGTCTGGCCGCTCCCAGGCCCAGGCGACCATCGGCCGCTCGCCGTCGATGTCGGCGGTCAAGAGCGGCACCAGCCGGGCCTCGGGCAGCCGCTTGAGCTGGTAATAGAATTCCTCCTTGATCGTAAAATCGCTGAGCCCCTTGGTGGCCGGGTGATCGGCGGCAGCGACGCGGACCTGGGTTTCGAGAAACTTGAACTTGCGGTCGGGGCCGCCGTGGCAGGCGCCAAATAGCGCCACGAACGGCTCGATGTGTTCGGCGGGCTTGGTCCCCATGCCCCAGTGCAGGACGGCGAGTCCGCCGCCGCGCTTGGCCAGATCGGCGAAGGCGGCCCGCCGCGCGGGATTGGTGCCGATCCACTTGGCCCCTTCGGAGACGAACAGCACCACGCCGTCTGCTTTGGCCAATAGCTCCGGTCCTTCGGGCCAGTCGCCGTCGGCCTTGATGATCGTCCTCTGCAAGTTCGGCACTTTGCTCAGGCACTTGTCGAGAATCGTCTGGCCCGCGAAATATTCGTGCGTACCCTTGGGATGGCCGTCGGGACCCTGCGCCAAGAGAAGCAGCCGCGTGGCTTTGCCCTCGTCGGCGATGATTGGCGACGCGAAGGCCAAAGCAACGAGCAACGCGACGAGCGCGGCGGCGAGCGATCGCATGGCGACAATCTCCCGGGAACAAGACGGAGGGGCTTGCCGAAGATTGTCGCATGCTGGGAAGCGCCAGGCTACTGCGACTCGACGTACTGCCGGTCGGCTGTGCTCAGTCGCGACAGCGGCACGGTCGTCGTGCGGCCCGTTTCCTTCAGAATGCGGACTTTTCCGTCGAAGATGGTCACGAGCTGGCCACGCGTGCGGAACAGGCCGGTGTCATCAACCCAATCGCGGACGGGCCGCTCGACCTGAGCGAGAATCTTGAATGGATCGGCCGAGGGATCCGCGGCCGGCTTAGCAGCTGGCGCCGCCGGTCGGGCCGGCGCTGGGGCGAACGGGTCGTCGTCATCAGGAGTGGCACGCGGGATCGCCGGCCTGACTGCGGGCGCTTTTGGCGGCGCTGCCGGAACTATTGGCGTCGGGGCCAGCGCCGGGGCAAACGGATCGTCGTCGGGCGAAAGGGCAGGGGGCTGGGAGCGGGAAGCGGGAGCGGCGGCGGGCGGCGCACCGGCCAGCGGAGCTTCTACAGGTTCCGCGGGCACAGTTGCCGCAGGAGCCGAATCGAGGATTACCGGCGCGTTTGCCGCGGGCGGCGCTGGCTCCGTGGAAGGCATGGGCGCAAGGGGCGGATCGACGTCGCTGGGACTTGGCGCGGCGGGAATCCCAGGAACGTCCTCCTGATACCACTGGCCGCATGCCGCCTCGACCGACCCGTAATAGGCCGGCGCGCCGTGACGCGCCCGGCAACCTCGCCGCTTGCATGCCCAGGCCGAGTCGGCCACGACGAGCGAAACCACGGCCCAAACTATCACGACCTTGCCGCAGCGGCGCACGAACTTCGACATGAGACACTTCCGTCGTCGAATGTGTGGTATTGACCTCTACGAAACAGTAGGCCGGGCAAAGCTGCGCGGCAAAGCGCGCCTGTGCGACGGGTGCAAAGCGCGCAGCGGCATCACAAGCATACAGGCCGCCGCGACCGTCTATTCCGGATTTGCGGGCGGCAAGACGAATTGAAACGTCGCCCCGCCGGTGCGATTGTTGCTCGCCCAAATCCGGCCGCCGTGAGCCTCGATCGTCGAGCGGCAAATGGCCAGTCCCATCCCGGTGCCGTCGGGCTTCGTCGTGAAATAAGGCTCGAACAGGCGCTCCAGGCAATCGGCCGGCACTCCACAGCCGGAATCGCTGACCGCGACACCCGCATTACCGGCGTCTTCAAATGTTCGGATCACCAGTCGCCGCTTGTCCGCGGGCGTATCTTCCATCGCTTCGGCCGCGTTACGCACCAGATTCAGCAGCACCTGCTCGATGAGCACGCTGTCGGCGATCACCGCCGGCAGGTGGTCGGCCAGCTCATAGGCGACGTGGATCCCCTTGCTGCGGCTGCCGAATTCGAGCAGGACCGACATGTCGCGGATGCAGCGGTTGAGGTCGAGCAACTCGCGGCCCAGCTCGCCTTTGCGGACGAACCGCGTGATCCGGCGAATCACATCGGCGGCGCGCCGCGCCTGCTCGCCAATCTGCGTGACCCATCGCCGCAAATCGGTCAGCTCGCCGCTGGGTTCTTGATTCAAGCGGACCAGGCACGCCTCGGCGAAGTTGTTGATCGCATACAGCGGCTGGTTGAGCTCGTGGGCCAGCTCCGAAGCCATCTGTCCCATCGTGCTGAGCCGCTCCGCATGGGAAAGGTCCGCCTCGCGCTGCCGCAGCTTGCGCATCGCTTCGATGCGCTCCGTAACATCGCGGCTGGTCGCTACGACCTCGCGAACTTGGCCGCTGGCGGCATCGCGGACCGCCTTGGCGCTCGTCTCCAGCCAGACGAAATGGCCGTCGGCGTGCCGCGCACGATACGTCGAGGCCGGTGCCTCGCCCGTCTCAATCAACCTTTGGAGGTTGAGCATGCAGTCGCCCCGGTCGTCGGGATGGATGAACTCGAATGGATCGAGGCCCACCAGCTCGTCCGGGCGGTATCCAAGAATCTTCTGGCTTGCCGGCGAAACATACAGCCAGCGCCCGGCGGGAGTGTGCCGGCCGATGAGATCGGACGAATGGTCGGCCAGCAGGCGATAGCGCCCTTCGCTCTCGCGCAGCGCCTGCTCGGCGGATTTGTGAGCCGTAATGTCGCGGACGATGCCGCTGGCGCGGAAGACGCGCCCCTCGTCGTCGAGAATCTTCGCGCCATGGTCGTGGACCCAGCGGGTCGCGCCGTCGGGCCGGTCGATGCGATACTCCACGTCGTAGCTGTCAACGCGGCCGGCGAGCCAATCATTGAACCGGTCGTGAATCCGGCGGCGATCGGCGGGATGAATCCACTTCTCGCCGCCGCGCACCACGCCATACAGCTGCTCGGCGGGCAAGCCCCAAATCCGCAGAAACGCCGGATTGACATAGAGCAGCCTCTCCGGCGCCAGGCCAATCAACCAGAAACCCTCATCGATCGAATTGGCGAGCTGGCGGAACCGCTCCTCGCTATCGCGAACGGTGCTCTCGGCCCGCTGGCGATCGGTCATGTCGCTGGCGATCAGAATGACCGACTCGACCTCACCCTTCATGAACACTGGACTGATGCGCGTCGAATACCACGCCTTGCCTCCGTCGCGCCCCGTCCCTTCGAGTTCCATGCTCGCCGATTGGCCGGTCAACAAGACCTGCACGATCGTGTCGCGGACCCGGGCCCGATACGCGGGAGCGATCCAGTCGGCGGTATCGCTCCCGACGACCTGCTCGACC
>JAKEHX010000180.1 GCA_022614795.1 Planctomycetaceae bacterium
GCAGCCGAACGAGCGCGGGTGCGGCTGGGCGGGTGAATCGAGCGACTGGGCGCTGCCGTCGCTGGCGGTGGCCACGAAGGGCTCGCGCATGAACAGGCGGACTTCGTCTTCATTCATGCCGAAGCTGACGACCTGGGCCCCGCCACGGCTCATGATGTCGATCACGACCTCATAGGGCGTGCGGCTGGTTTCCTTGGCGATGGCCGCCAGGCTTTTCCCCTGCCACGACCGCTCGCTGGCGAAATTGGCGATCACGAGGCTTTCGCCCCCGTCGCGGCCGCCGATTTTGCGCTCGATTTCGCCGCGCGCTTTCTCGGCTTTTGTGGAGTCGTCGAGCGCCGCCTTGAGCACCTTCCAATCGCGCAGCTCGTCGGGAATGACCATCGCCGAGAGCGACGTCGAGCTGGCCGGATAGGGATACTGGTCGGCGGTCACTTGCTGCCCTTCGGCGCGCGCGTCACGGAGCTTCTGGATCGCGTCGGGCGCAAGTCCCCAATGGGCCCTGCCCGAGACCTTGATATGCGACACGTGCACCGGCAGCTTCCCCTGCTTGCCGATCGTGAGAATTTCGTCGAGCGATTCGATCAGCTCTGCCCCCTGGTTGCGATTGTGCGTGGCATAGATGCCGCCGTGCTGGCCGATCACATCGGCCAGCGCGACCAGTTCGTCCGTCTTGGAGAACGAACCTGGCACGTAGATCAGGCCGGTCGCCATGCCCCACGCACCGTCCTGCATTCCCTTGGCGACCAGCTCCTTCATCTGGTCAAGCTCGGCCGGGCTGGGCGGGCGGTTGCCCCGGCCCATCACCTGCGACCGCAAGCTGCCGTGCGGAATCAAGTGCAGCACATTCGTTCCGGCGCCATTTTCGTCGATCTTGCGGTAATAGGCGGCCACATCGACCGGCCCCGAGCCGCAATTGCCCGTGACCACCGTGGTGCAGCCTTGTGTCAGAAAGTTCGCGTTCTGGCGCGTCTTTGGCTCGAGGATCGGATCGTCGCTGTGCGAGTGGAGGTCGATGAAACCGGGAGCGACAATCAGGTCTTTCGCGTCGAATTCGCGCGGGCTGCCCGCAACGTCGAACTTGCCAACGGCCACGATGCGATCCCCCTTGATCGCCACATCGACGAGCGCGGCCGCATCTTCGCCGCCGTCATAGATGGTGCCGCCGCGGAGGACCAGGTCGGCGGCGACGGGATCGGCGGCCAGAAGCGCCACGGTCAGCAAAGTTGATGGAGTCAGCATGATCGCCTCGTAGTGTGGAGTGCGGCGACTTGTCGCCGCTTTTAGATTTATTTTTTCGCCGATCGACAATTGGCGCGATCCGAGATTCCCAAAGCGGCGACGAGTCGCCGCACTCCAAATCCCAAAGTAGCGGCCACCGCTGCGTGCCAGGAGAATGTATAACGATGGCGCCCTCGGTTTTCCACTATTCCACTGCGGATTGCACTCGGATGCTCGCTAATCGACTTGCGCTTGTGCTGGCGCTCTTCGCACTGTTTGCCGCTCTCGATAGCTCGCGCGGCGCGGATCGGCGACCCAATGTCGTGCTCATTTTGATCGACGACCTGGGGTGGACCGACCTGGGATGCCAAGGGAGCAAATTCTACGAGACGCCGCACATCGACCGGCTGACGGTCAGCGGCATGCGCTTCACGCACGGCTATTCGGCCTGCACCGTCTGTTCGCCGACGCGGGCCGCCGTGATGACCGGCATGTACCCCGCCCGCCTGCATATCACCGACTGGATCGAAGGGCACAAGCGGCCTTTTGCGAAGCTCAAGGTGCCGGGCTGGAAGATGCACCTGCCGCACGAGACGCTCACGATGGCCGAGGTCTTCCAGGCCAACGGCTACGCGACGTGTCACATCGGCAAATGGCACCTGGGGAATGAGGAGTTTTGGCCGACCACGCAGGGCTTCGACCTCAACATCGGCGGCAATCACCGCGGCCAGCCGCCGTCGTATTTCTTTCCCTACGAGCGCGACAACATCAAGCTGCCCGGCCTGGCGGAAGGCAAGGAAGGCGAATACCTCACCGATCGGCTGACGGATGAGGCGATCAAGTTCATTCGAGGCAGCAAAGACCGGCCGTTCTTCCTCTACCTGCCGCACTACACGGTCCACACTCCGCTTCAGGCCAAGCCGGAACTGGTCGCGAAATACCGCGCCAAGGCCGCGCGAATGCCCGATCAGCCGCACCAGAATGCCGTCTATGCCGCCATGATCGAGAGCCTCGACGATGGGCTAGGCCGGTTGCTCGCGGCGCTCGATGACCTCAAGCTCCGCGATAATACGATCGTGATCTTCACGTCCGACAACGGCGGCCTGGCTTCAAGCACTTCGAATGTGCCGCTACGCGTTGGCAAAGGGTCGGCCTATGAAGGCGGCGTGCGCGTGCCGCTGCTCGTTTCGTATCCGAGCGCGATTGCCGCCGGCTCGACCAGCCCTGTGCCGGCGATGAGCATTGACCTCTTGCCGACGCTTGTCGAACTGTGCGGGCTTTCGGTGGCGAAAACGCCAGCATGGGATGGCGTGAGCCTGGCGCCGGTGCTCACACATCGTAGTCCTCACGCTCCGCGTGAGGGAACCATCTCGCGGAGCGAGATGCCTACGGTGGCGCGCGAAGCTCTGTATTGGCATTACCCTCACTATCATCCGGGCGGGGCAACGCCGTATGGTGCGGTCCGTGCTGGGGACTTCCGGCTGGTCGAGTTCTACGAGGCTGGCAAGATCGAACTCTATAACCTCCAGCGGGACGTGGGCGAACTGTCTGACCTGGCGGCGGCCGAGCCTGCGAAGCGCGACGAGCTGCTAGCCATGTTGCGCGCGTGGCGGAATGAGGTCGGGGCGCAGATGCCGACGGCGAATCCCGACTTTGACGCGGCGAAAGACCAGCAGCCATCACCCGCGAGAGCCAAGAAGGCCAAGTCGTGATCCGGGTGGGCCGCGAATCGGCTCAGATGGACACCCCACTTTTGGGTCCAGACTACCATATGTAGTAGGTCAGCCAGCGACAACTACAAAATGTAGTAGGTCTCTTGACATGCATGAATATATGGATACTATGTGGGAGCTTGCGGCTGCGGGAAGCGACATGGAGTTTCCTGCGGCCGAGAGTGCGATCCTTGGCAATTGGGTGGAAAGTGCGACAGGTCCGAAGTGGACATTGCGTCGGGCGAAGCGTTAACCGCTCATGAACGGGAAACCGCTCAATCAGGTGTGCAAAGTACTTGGTTAACGGCAACCGCCGATTTTGGCTCTGGTGTTAACGAGGAGGCGGGTGAAACGCGGAAAAACAGGCGGTTTTTGGCCGCGCAGGTTGACAAGGAGAGCCAAAAACTGTTAACCAGACGTAAGTGCTGGCTGGCACTCAGGTTGCGATCAAGAACCGGCCAAAACTGGCGAGTTTTGTTGTTAACCTGGCGCGAGTTCCACGATCGCACCGCGCTCGATCGACTCCTGGGCGGCGAGGCACAAGTGCGTGGACCAAAGGCCATCGGTCCCGGTACAAGGGAGCGGCGTGCCGGCCTGGATCGAGCGGACAAAGGCGGCAATCTCGTCTGCCAGTTCCAGCAGTTCCCCGGCAGGTTTGGCAAGCGGGACTTCGTGCACGTCGGCGGCCAGGCCGTACCGCAGGCTGAATGTCGGCCGATCGGTGCGGGCGTCGACGCCGCTCCAGGCGGCCCAAATCGTCCCCTTCTCGCCGGCGATTTTTGCGGTTTGATGGTGGTCGAAGGCGGCAAGGGTCTGAACGATAACGGCAAAGGCGCCGCCGTGAAAATCCACCGTCGCGGCGAAGTTATCGGCCAGCGAGTGTTGGCCAGCGAGGCGCGAATTGGCCCGGGCGAAGATCGACACGGGCTCGCCACTGCCGGCGAGGTACCAGCGGGCCAGGTCGAAAAAGTGGATCGGCTCTTCGAGGATCCAGCTTCCCACTTGGGCCAGGTCGTAGCGCCAGCCCCCCGAGCCCTGGCGATAGGGAAACCGCGACAGTTCGACGAGCACGAAACGCGGCAGGCCAATGGCCCCCTCGTCGATGAGCCGTTTCACGCTGCCCCACAGCGACGAGAGCCGCAGCTCGTGGCCAATGGCGAGCAATCGGCCGTGGTCGGCAGCCAAGCCAATCAGCTCTTGGCAGTGCGCCACGCTCAGGGCCATCGGCTTCTCGAGCAGGACGTGTTTACCGCTGGCGAGCGCCGCCGCGGCGACCTCGTAGTGGAGCGCATTGGGGACGACGATCGAGACCGCATCGATGTCGCGGCGATCGAGCAACTCGCGGTAGTCGGCGTGAACGGTCGTTTGCGGATGGGCCGTCGCGGCCGAGATCCGGCTGGCCTCGGAACGTGCTGCAATCGCAACGAGCTGAGCGCCTGGCGTGGCCTGAATGGCATGGGCATGATGGGCGCCAAACAGGCCGTAGCCAACAAGGCCGAAGCGAACGGCACCGGTCATGAGAGCGTCGTCCCTTTGGTTTCAGGCCCCAACCATGCGATTGCGGCGCCGGCGAGAAACAGAAAACTGAGCGCGGTCCCGGACGTTTCAAACGAGACGCCCGACTGCTGAAGCCAACCGCTGACGACCAGCATGACCGCCGTCGTGAAGCGTGCGAAGTTGAAGCAAAAACCGGCCCCGAGACTGCGGAGGCGCGTGGGAAAGAGTTCGGGAAAGTAGATGGCATAGCCGGCATGCATTCCGAGCGTCCAGAACCCGAACAGGACAAGGAGCCCGGCCAGCGCGGCGTCGCTATAGCGGTAGTGCGTTTGGAACAGGACCAGCCCCATTACCAGGCCGCCCGCGTGGAACACGACGAATGCCATCCGCCGGCCGAGCCATTCGCAGACTGGGCCGAACGCCAAGAGGCCCAGCCCGCCGCCGGTCGTGGTGAGGAACATGCCCCACATCTCGGCCCGCTTGATCGACGTTTGGTGCGTTTGCCAGGCGGCCTGGCGGGCGGAGGCGGGGGCTTCGGCCGCCAGCCCTGCCAGCAACTCGGCCCGCGTGCGGGCGCGATGCAACAGGAAGTCCTTGCCATAAATATGCACGCCCCAAAACGTCGCCAGCCCGATCACCGCCAGCGAAAATCCAAGCAGCGTGCGGGAAGCGATCGTCGGGGCAAAGAGGTCCCTGAGCCGGCCCGCCTGCTTGGTGGCGGCGGGCAAGTTGCCCGCGGCGGCGGTGCGCTGGGCGCGGTCTCGCTCCCACGTTTCCGGTTCGCGGAGCTGCCAGCGAATCCAGATCGTCAATAGCGCCGGCAAGGCGCCCACCGCAAAACCCCATCGCCATCCCAGCGCTGGATTGGCGACGATCCACGTCCCCGCGGCTACGGCCAGGTAGGTGCCAAAGACGCTCGAGCCGTGGAAGATCGCCCCGGACCAGGCCCGGGCCCGCGGCGGAAAGACTTCGGCGACCATGGCGCTGGCCACGGCCCACTCGCCGCCGACTCCCAAGGCCACGAGAAAGCGGAGCACGGCGACCTGCCACCAGGTCTGGGCAAAGGCCGTGAGGCACGTGAAGAGCGAGTACATGAGGATGGTCAGGACCATCGTCCGGGCCCGCCCGATCCGGTCGCCCAGCGCCCCAAACAGGACGCCGCCGAGGGCACCGCCGGCCAGAAAGGCGCCAAGGGCGACGTTGTTATATAGCTGGATCGACTCGGGCGGCGTCCCCGGCGGCAAGAGCGACGGCATGGCCTCGTTCATGCTGGCGACGAAGACCTGCCCCTCGAAGACGTCGAAAATCCAGCCGAGCGAGGCGATCGCGAGCACAAGCCACTGATAGCCGGTGATGCCCGAGTACCAGGGCTGAGGCGTCGTGGGGTCGGGTGGCTGCCGCTGTGTCATGTCTCACTTGCGCACGGCCGTCGTCAGCGGCGTCACTGGCTCGGGGACGACGCGGCCCTGGGCCTCGGCGAGTTTGCATGTTCGCAACCGCGGCAGGACGTAGCGTGCGAAGAGGTCGCACTCCTGCCGATGGGGATAGCCCGACAGGATGAATGCCCGCATGCCCATGTCGATATACCGCTGGAGCTTGCCATGCACCTGATCCGGATCGCCCACGATCGCACTGGCACAGCCGCTGCGGGCTCGGCCGATGCCCGACCAGATGAGCGGCTCGATGTAGCCCTCGCAGTCGGCGGCCTCTCGCAGCGCATCCTGCCGCAGGACGCCGGCCGAGCGCGAATCCTGCGAGCGGTGCTTGATTTGCTGGCCCATGGCGTCGTCGAGCTTCGAGACCAGCCGCTCGGCGGCCGCCTTGGCCTCACGCTCGGTCTCGCGGACAATCACGTGAATTCGCAGTCCGAAATCGATGGTCCGGCCAAAGCGGGCGGCGCGCCGCGCCAGGTCGCGCATCGTCTCGGCCAGGAGCGGCTCGGTCTCGGGCCACATCAGGAACACGTCGCAGTAGCGGGCGCACAGCTCGCGGGCCGGCTCCGACGTGCCGCCAAAATAGAGGAGCGGCCCGCCGCCTTGCTGGTACGGCTTGACGGGGTCGGCGGGCAGGTCGAATTGATAGTACCTGCCGCGGTAGGCGATGCGGTCCTGCGTCCACCCCTGCTTGAGCACCTCGATCACCTCGCGCGAGCGATCGTACCGCTCGTCGGAGCCCATCGCCGTGCCCGGCAAGTCGGACGAGATGATGTTGATCGTCAGCCGGCCGCGAAGCATGTGGTCGAGGCTGGCGATCGCCCGGCCGAGCATCGGCGGGTGATATTCGCCGCAGCGAACCGCCACCAGCAGCGAGATCCGGCTGGTGAGGGCCGCCATGCCGCCGGCAAAGACAAGCGTGTCCTGGCCAGGCACGAATCCGCTGGGGAGCAGGATGTTGCCAAAGCCGTGGCGCTCGGCGGCCAGGACGATCTCGCGGCAGTGGTCCCAACTGCTCCGCAGCCGGCCGTCGGGGACGCCCAGGAACTCGTAATCGTCGGCGCACAGGGCGCTGAACCAGGCGACCTCGACGCCCGCCAGATCGGGCGAGCGGATCACAAGACCATCAGGCATGGGCAACCTCGGCGCTGTATTTCTGACGGCGGGCTGCGCTTAAACGTCGCTCAGCCCGGCGACTGCCCAGCCCTGGCGATAGGTCCGGCGGAGATACTGGTTCGCTTCGGCGACGTTTGTGAAGCGCAGCTTTGCCGCGTCCCACTCGAGCGTCGTCTGCGGAAAGCGCGACGCCACGCCCCCCAGCAGGATCGACTCGGTGAGCGGCCCGGCATAGTCGAAGTTGGCCGAGGTCTGGCCGTTGCCGCGGACCGCTTCGACGAACTGATGCCAATGGTTGACCGGCTCCAGCGTCGGGCGGGCGTAGTCCTTGAACTTCTCTTCCGGCAGCAAGATCGGCATGGCAACGTGAGGCAGGACCATGATCCCTTTCTCGCCGAGGAAGATCGAACCCTGACCGGGCAATTCGGCCCTGCCAATCTGGGAGACAATGTCCGACGGCGGCCGCTGGTCACCGTCATACCAGGTGACCGCTACGGTCTTGCCGGCGGTGAATTTCGTTCCCGGAAACACGTAGTGCACGACCGCGTTATTGGCCCAGTTGTATTCGTTGGGCTTTTGCCCTTCGCTGCGGACCGAGAGCGGGGCCGTGAGGGCCAGCGCCTTGAACACCGGGTCGTAGATGTGGCAGCCCATGTCGCCGAACGTGCCGGTGCCGAAGTCGAGCCGCTTCCGCCAGTTGCCGGGGTGATAGTAGCCGCCGCCAATGAACGGCCGCTCGGCACAGACGCCCAGCCACAGGTCCCAGTTGAGGCTGGCCGGCGGCGTGTCCGCCGTTTCCGGCCGCGGGGTCGGATCGCCCCACTTCTTGTTGCTCCAGGTGTGCACATCCTTGACCAGGCCGATCGCGCCATCCTGCACCAGCCGCACCGCCATGCGGTACTCGTTGTTGGAATGGACCTGAATTCCCATCTGGCTGACGAGCTTTTTCTCGCGGGCCACCTCGGCCAGCCGCCGCGATTCGAAGACATCGTGCGTGAGCGGCTTCTGGCAGTAGACGGCCAGGCCCCGCTGCAAGGCGCTCATGGCCATTGGGGCGTGCATGTGATCGGGCGTACCGACATTGACGCTGTCGAGGTTTTTGGCCTCCTTGTCGAGCATCTGGCGCCAGTCGCGATAGACGATCACGTCGGGAAAGCGGTCCTTGACCTTCTCGCCGCGCTCGGCATCGACATCGACGACGCAGCGGAGCTTGACGCTGGGATGCCCGGCGATCGCCTGGTGGTCCGCGGCGGCCATTCCCGCCGCGCCGAAGCTGGCGTGGCGCACCGCTTCGCTGGGGGGCGCCGAGCGGAGCGTCCGCACGAAAAACGGCAGCGAAATGCCGGCGGCGGCGGCTTGAGCGAGAAACTGGCGGCGGGAAGCGCGAGTGTGCGACGAACGAGGCATGTGGGAAGTCCTGGCGGAGTTGACGGACGAAAGGAGCTTGTCGCCCGTTGTACCCGCGCAGGGAGCCAAAAGCGAGTTGCCCGAGGCGACAAAGACAGAGTAGGGAACACTGATCAACACTAATCAGCACTAATCGGAAGGAGCCAGCTCGTTGCGATTAGGCAGGCCGTACCAAATAATCTACCTCTGCTCGTGCAGGGGCGTTTACGCCCCTTGGCGTGTTTTAGGCCCGGCGTTTACGCCGGGTCGCCAGTAGCC
>JAKEHX010000181.1 GCA_022614795.1 Planctomycetaceae bacterium
CGCCACGCTGATCGGCGCGGCCCTGATCGACAGCGATGGCTGGCGAGTGCCGCGCGGCATGTTTGCGCCGACGATCATCCTGTCGCTGGTCGTCGGCATGTTCTTTCCAGCAGTGCGGCCCATCGTGGCGATTCCTGACCTGGCGGTCGCTCCTTGGAAACTCGGACTGATCGAGGGAGCCGCCGGCCTGGCAGCGGGAATGGCCTGCGGCGCACTCTTTGGCCTCGGCTGGCTCGGCGGTTCTCGCGGCCAAAGCTGGCCGCGCTCGGCGCCGATCATGCTCCTGGCCGCCACGGGTGCCGTTCTCGGCTGGCAGCGCGTCCTGGTTCTTGCTCCGCTTGCTGCGCTTGTGTTCGCAGCTTTGGCGATCGTCGTCCGATTGGCTCGCGCGCCGCGCATTGTGCCGCTGGCCGCCGTGATTGCCGCACTCGCCGCGTGGATCGCGGTCGAATGGGCAGGCGTGCTGATGCCCGTCGTGCACCGTTTGACCGGCGACCCGCTCACGGGCGGCGTGATCTCGGCCCTGGCCACCGCGGCCGGCGCGATTCTGGCCGGCGCGCTCGCTCCGGCAACCTATCATTCAGTATTGCCCCCTCAGGGCGCCGCTGCTCGACCTCTACCGCAACAAGGGCCCGGCAGTGCCGCCGCCGTCGAACCTCTCACCGGCAAACCTCTTACTGGCGAGCCTCCCGCATCATGACCGACGTTCAGCCCGCCGACAAAAACACTCTGGCCGAGCCTCCAGCGAACCCGCACCTGCCGCACTACCTGCTCGCCGAAGACGATGCCGGCTTCCTCAAGCGGCCCGAGCTGCGCCCGATCCGCCTTCAGCTCGAGCTTCTCAAGCCGGAGATCATCCTCGAAGAGCAAGGGGTCGTCTCGACGCTGGTCGTCTTCGGCGGCACGGCGATCGTCGAGCGCGAGGTCGCCGCCAAGCGGCTCGCTTCGCTTCGCGAAATCGCCGCCAAGGATCCCACCGACCTGGCCAAGGCCCGCGACGTCGAGCGGGCCGAGCGGGTCCTGGCCAAGTCGCACTATTACGACGACGCTCGCGAGTTCGCCCGCATCGTCTCAGCCGCCTGCCAGGTGCAAGGCCGCTGCGATTTTGCCGTCGTCACTGGCGGCGGGCCGGGCATCATGGAGGCCGCCAATCGCGGGGCGTTTGATGTCGGCGCTAAGTCCGCCGGCCTCAACATCACACTTCCCGAAGAACAGCGCCCCAATTCCTACATCACCCCCGAACTCTGTTTTCAGTTCCGCTATTTCGCCATCCGCAAGATGCACTTCCTCCTGCGGGCCCGCGGCCTGGTCGTCTTCCCCGGCGGCTTTGGCACGATCGACGAGCTGTTCGAGGTCCTCACCCTCCGCCAGGTCGGCCGCATGCAGCCCATCCCGATCATCCTCTACGGCCGCGAATTCTGGGACCGCGTCATCAATTTTCAGTACCTCGCAGACGAAGGAACGATCCGCGACGAGCACCTGTCGCTGATCAGCTACGCCCAGACGCCCCTCGAAGCCTGGGAGATCATCCGCAAGTTCTACGGCCTGCCGGAAACCTTCGCGCGGGATTAGGTGGGGCAGGTTGAACCTTTCATGAGCCTGAACTGCACGCTCCGCTTGCGCGGCCGACGGCGAATGACAAATCCATGAAGTCCGAAGCAGGCCTGACTCCTTTCGGGATTGGTAAGCTTCGCCATGTTCCTCGATCCTGTGGTGAGTGACGGATTTGCGCAGTAGGATGGCACGGGCCGGCGATCTAGACGAATAACTTCGAGGTGAACGATGCGGTGCCTTCTCTCGACCCTTTCAGCGCAAGGACGTCAGCCCTTTTCCCTGGTAATCGCACTGATGATGTCGTTCTCGCTGGTCGGCCTTGGTTGCGCCCCCGCGGGTAATGGTGGTACGCTCGCCGCGGCTGACAAGCCCGCGGAGTTGCTTCCCGTCCCTGCTGCACCGGAGTTGGAAAAGGCGGCGGCCCTTGTGTCCGACATTTTCAAAGCGGAAATCGACAAGGCGAAGACTCCGCTGCAAAAGCGAGAGCTTGCCAGGAAGCTGCTCAATGCCGCCGCGGATACGAAGGACGATCCGGTAGGTCGATTTGCCTTGCTCCAACGAGCTGCGGACCTCGCTGCCGCTGGCGGCGACTTGCCGACTGCCGCTGAAGCGATCGACCAGCAGGCGCGATCGCATGCCGTGGACGCGCCGCAAATGAAATTCCAAGCCGCCGAAGCAGCCTCCAAAGCTGTCCGTTTTCCCACGCAACACGAGTCCTTTGGCAACGATTTACTTCCCGTACTAGATGCGAGCATCGCTGCCGACCGATATGAGATCGCGCAGCGACTCGCCGAATTGCTCGTCCACTCGGCGAAAGTGGCCCGGAATCAAAAACTAGCCAGCAGCGCGTCGAATTTGCATGCCGAAGTCGAACAGTTGGTCACCGAATACAAAACACTGGCCGAGCCCCTTGCAAGGCATAAATCCGGCGCAGCCAGTCCGGCCGATAAGCTCATTCTCGGAAAGTTCTATTGCTTCCTGAAAGGTGACTGGAATGTCGGCCTGCCATTGCTGGCCGAGAGCGGCGATGAACTCCTTGGACGGTACGCTGCTGATGAACTCGCGGTGCCCACAGAGCCAGCCGATCAACTCAAACTCGCCGACTGCTGGTGGTCTTGTGCGGAAGAGGCGAAGGGATTGCGAGCGCAACGAATCCGCCAGCACGCCGCGATTTGGTATCAAAGGGCGCTGCCGCAGCTCGCCGGACTCTCTGCTGCCAAAGCGAAGCGAAATATCGAAACCGCAGCCGGGGAGCAGCCGAAACTCTCACCGAAAGTCGAACATCCACCACCGCCGCTTCCTGTCGCGCAAGTTGACCTGCTGGCGCTGTCACAAGAGTCGCAGCTTTCGCGCCTAGTGGCGGGCGGCGAGTGGTCTCGCTCGAAAGATGGCGTTGTATCAGGCGATTCGGCCTACGTCAGGCTGGCGATTCCTTACCGGGTCAAGGGGCCGTATGAGTTGGAGGTTGAATTCAAGGTTTTGAGCGGCAAAGACGAAAATGTCTGCCTGATCCTGCCTGTAGGCGATCGCCAAACGGTCCTGTGCATCGACGGATGGGTCAGCCGAGGAAGACTGACATACCTCTGCAATGTCAACGGCCGCGAAGCAGTGAACAATCCCAGTGCGATCCGCGGCAAGCACCTCAAGCGGGGCCAACTCCACAACGCGCATCTCGACGTTTCGTGGGACGATCGAGATGGCACGGCGCAAGTGATCTTCACCCTGGACGGTGACCACGTCTTTACGTGGAACGGAAGGACGAGCGAACTCTCGGTTCAGTCCGGCTGGGAGTTGCCCAGATCGCGCGAAATCGGCCTGGCCAGTTACGTGACAAACACCGAGTTTTGCAAGGCGACATTGATCGAGAAGTGATTGCGGCAGGTCGCCTTCAAACCGCACTTGACGGACATAGCCTATAAGCTATAATCCCGCGACAAGACGGGCGACAATCGATTCTACCAGCGGATGATTCCCCTGGCCGATCGACTATACGATGACCACCTCGAACAATTACGCAAGGAAGGGCTGATCTGACATGGCCCGCAAATTTCAGCAGCTCGAAGAGAAAATGCCGCCTGAGGCACGCGCTTGGGCCAAGGCGCGCGCCAAGGAGATGATGGCCGAAATGCTGCTCGCCGAAATTCGCAAAAGCGTCGGCCTGACGCAGGAGGACCTTGCGGCTCAACTCGGCGTCAAGCAGCCGACGCTCTCCAAGCTCGAAGCGCAGGACGACATGCAGATCAGCACGTTAAGCCGACTGATTCAGGCGCTCGGCGGCGAACTGGAGCTGATCGCCCATTTGCCCGGCGGCGACATCCGCATCCGGCAGTTCGCGGGATCGCGATAGGCCACTCCACACCAATCCGCGTCCGCTTGCTGGTTATTCAGCGTGCCCGGCTGCCGCTAGCGGCTCTTCCCGCAGGAATTGGCACCAGCGCGGGCCAGGAATCTGACGCAACTATTGAGCGAATCGGGGGGTTATAGGGTCAGGCGGATTGGCCTTTCGTCGCCCCCTTCGTGGAGTTGTGTAATGCGTTGCGCTAGCCTGCTGCTTACGGTCCTCTTTGCTCTTAGGCAGGCCGTACCAAATAATCTACCTCTGCTCGTGCAGGGGCGTTTACGCCCCTTGGCGTGTTTTAGGCCCGGCGTTTACGCCGGGTCGCCAGTAGCC
>JAKEHX010000182.1 GCA_022614795.1 Planctomycetaceae bacterium
ACGGCATGAATCTCTTGCTCTGGACCGGCGAAATGAACGACGGGATGATCCCCGTGCTCAAGATGCTCAAGCACCAGGGCTACGATGGCGTCGAGCTGCCGATCTTCAACACCTCGCTCGACTACGGCCGCTGGGGGAAAATCCTCGACGATCTGGGTCTGGCCCGGACCGCCGTCACGGTGCGCGGGGCCGACGACAACCCGATCAGCCCCGATCGGAGCGTGCGGCAGAAAGGGATTGAAGGCAACAACCGCGTGCTCGACTGCTGCGCGGCGGTCGGCGCGACGACGCTCGTCGGCCCGTATCATTCGGCCCTGGGCGTGTTCAGCGGCAAGGGGCGGACCGACGACGAGTGGAAATGGGGGGTCGAGTCGATGCGGGCGGTCGCCGAACATGCCGGCAAAGTGAACGTGACGCTCGGCGTCGAGTGCCTCAACCGCTTCGAGACGTACCTGCTCAACACGCACGCCGATTCGGCCCGCTTCTGCCGCGAGGTCGGCCATCCCCGCTGCCGCATGATGTACGACACGTTCCACGCGAACATCGAAGAAAAGTCGATCACGCTCGCCGTGCACGCCTGTGCCGACATGCTCTGCCACGTCCACATCAGCGAGAACGACCGCAGCACGCCCGGCAAGGGAAACGTCCGCTGGCGCGAGAACTGGGATGCACTGCGGCAGATCAATTACAACGGCTGGCTGATGGTCGAGGCGTTCGGCCTGGCCCTGCCCGAACTGGCCGCGGCCACCAAAATCTGGCGGCGGATGTTCGAAAGCGAAGAGCAGCTCAGCCGCGACGCATTGGCGTTCATGAAGGCGGAAGTGGCCAGGCGGTGGTAGGGTAAGACAAGCGCCTCGCTTGTCCACTCGTCGTCGTTGCCGTTTTCGTCGTCCTCGTCGTCGTCCTCGTCCTCGATCCGCCCAATCGAGGACGAGGAGGAGGACGAGTACGAGTACGATTCGCGCAGCGCACTTGACTCGTGAGTGTGACCAACTCCGTGCTCACCATCTTCACCCTCGCCAGCGGCCGCTCGGGAACGCACTTCCTTTACCAGCTCTTCCGCCGCAACGCGGCCGATTGCTGCTGCCGGCACGAGCCCTACGGCTTCAATCCGTCGATGTTCGGCCGGCCGATCTATGACCGCGCGGTCGGCGACACCGACGCGATCCGCAAACTGGCCGAGCGCAAGGCGCGGATCATCCGCCGCTGCGGCCAGCCGGTCTATGTCGAAACGAGCCACGCCTTTCTCAAGTCGTGGAGCGACGTGGCCGCGGAATTGTTCCCCGACTTGAAGCTGGTCCATCTGGTCCGCGATCCCTTGAAAGTCGCCAAAAGCGAAGCCAACCGGCACCAGTGGCTCGATTGGTTCCACTTTCCGCTGCGGAACTATCGCGGCGGCGACGGCCGGCTCTATCCGCGCTGGGCCTTGACGACCCTCGAGCCGATTTACCAGGCGGTAGGGTGTATGAGTGCAACGAAATACACCGGCTCTGAACCTGCCAAGGCGCACGGTGCATTTCGTTTCACTCATGCACCCTACGAGCAGCCGCTGACCCTCTTTCAGCGATATGTGATTCAATGGATCGAGATTGAGAACCGGGCGATGCGGTTTCTCGATCGGTTCAACAAACACGCCGATTGCATCACGCTCCAGTCGCCGCACGAGCTGAACGATGCCGCACGCGTGCGGAAGATGTTCGATTTTCTAGGCGTGAAACTGCGGCGGCCGGCAATCGACACCGCAGGGCGGCAGAACCGCAATCCTCGGCCCACGGTAATCACCGATCGCGAGCGCGAGGAGTTTGCGGCAGTCGTTGCCCGTCTGCCGCCCAGCGAACTGGCAATCTTCCACAAGGAGCCGTATGCGGGGATGCGCTTCCTCGACTGCTTGCGAATCTACTCCTCGTCGCCGCCCTTCACAAACTGATACGCCGCACGGTAAGGGCCGTAGGGGCTGGTCGTGATGCCGTGGCGGCTGGAACCGGCGAACGACGGCGGCGCGGGGATGACTTTCACTCGAACGATTCCCGTCTCGCCCACCTTCACCAGGCCCGCGTGCACCGCGGCCATCGCCAGCCGCGAGTCGGTCGTATAGACGTCGGTCCCCCAGACCGATCCGCCGGCCGCCATGCCGGTGACGGTGAAGGCGAGGACTTTGCCCTGCTGCGCCTCGAAGCTGGTGAGGTTGCCGGGGTCGGGCTGGGCGTTCACTTCCACCTGAGCGACTTCGACCACGCCAATCAGCGATTGATGCCGCAGGCTGCGGGCGTCGGCCAGCTTGAGCTGCAAGTCGCCGAACTGGACCGTGCGGACTTTCAGGTACGGATTGACGATCTGGCCGGCGATCTTCATTTCGGCGGTGATAATGAAGTCGCTGGCGCGAATCGTCGCCAAATCGCTCCTGGGAAGCGACTTTTTCAGCCGCTCCAGCACCTTGGCCGCCTGCGGGGCCAGGTTCGGATCGCCGCCGGTCGCCGCTTGCGACAGCGGCAGGTAGGCCGGCTCACCCATGGCCACCAACTCGGCGCCGGCGGACTTCTGCACGTCGGGATCGCCATCCTTGAGCTGAGCCAGCTTCTGATTGATCAGCTCACCAATCTCCGGCGACGGCCGCTGGGCGAACTCGACCCGCAGCACGTCCTCGGCCGGAATCCGCAGATTGCCGTGCGGCGTGGCAATTTCGATGATGTCGTCGGCCAGGTAGAGCCGAATCACGCCGCGGTCGGCCAGGGTCACCTCGACGGCCCGCGGCTCAAACGGCTGCCTCTGGACGAGCGGCGCATCGAGGCCGGTTGGTTCGCTCTCATCCGGCTCAGGTCGAGTGACAACGGGTGGCGCGGGAAATCTGCGGGCTCCTCCCTTCATCGCGGGGAGCGCTTGACCGCTGGCCACAGCCGCCAGGGCCAGAGTCATCACCAGCATCAGGGCGGTTGGTTGCCAGCGGATCATCGGTATCGGGCCCCGTGAGGAACACCTATCTTAGTTGTGCCGAGCGGCCACTGCACGCGCGTTTGTAACAGGGTTCTTCTTATCCTCGTTCTCGTTCTCGTTCTCGTCCTCGTCGTCGAGGCGCCTCGTCCGTGGTCGACCTCATCTTCGACCTCGTGCGCGACTCCGCCCCCTTTCGAGGACGAGGACGAGAACGAGAACGATGCGCCGATCAACTTCATACCCTACTCGCTCTTCCCAAAATCCCCCGCAATCACAACGACCAGCCGCTTCGGATCGATGTGCTTTTTCAGCGCGGCCAGCACGTCATCCGGCGTGAGAGCGGCGATCCTTTTCTCGAACTCGGCGTCGTAGGCCAGCGTCTGATCGAGCCGCAAGCTCCGCTCCAGGCGGCCCATGATCACAGAATCGCTGCTGCGGCTGAGCTCGCGCGACTGGAGATAGCCCTGTTTGGCTTTGGCCAACTCGTCGGCCGTGACGCCGCTATTGACGATCAGTTCCAGCTCCTCCATCACGGCCGTTTCGACCTTGCCGATATTCGCCGGGTTGCAGATCGCTCCGATCGACAGCCGGGCCAGCTTGTCCTCCGAGCCGGCGCTGAAGCCCGAACTGACGCCGTACGACAAGCCTTCCTTCTGCCGCACGCGGTCCCCCAGCCGCGAGGCCAGGCTGCTGCCGCCGAAGATGTAGTTCCCCAGGACGAGGGCCGGATAATCGGGGTGCTGGTCGTCCATCGCGATGGTCAGCCCGGCCGTATAAACCGCGTTGGCCTTGTCGGGCGTGAGGATCGACTGCTTGCCGCCGGGCACGTCGAGAAATGTCTGCGGCGCGATGCGTGCGTAAGGCTGGTCCGATTTCCAGCCCGCCAGCAGCTCGTTCACCTTGGCCAGAGTCGCCGCGGGATCGAAATCGCCGACGATCACCAGCTCGCCATCGGTGGCTCCGAGGAACTCGCCGTAAACCTTGCGGACCTGGTCGATCGTCACGCCGCTTAGGCGGGCGATCTGCTCGTCGGGCGTCGTGTTGTAGCGGATGTCGTCCGTCGGATAAGGGCTGAGCGTGCGGCTCAACAGGTCCGAAGCGAGCGACTGCGGGTCGGTCCGCGCTTGCTCGAGGCCGGCGATCCGCTGTGGCCGCGTCGTCTCCAGCTCCCGGCCGTCCAGGGCCGGCTCGCGGAGCACTTGCCGCAATAGGTCGAGCGCCGCGGGGAGCGTGCTCCGCCGGGCCCGGACCGAGAAGCTCACGCTGCCGGCTGAGCCGCCGCCGCCGCCCCGCCCGCCGCGGCCTCCTCGTCCGCCGCCGCCTCCCGATCCGATTTGCACGTCCAGCCGGCTCATCTCGTCGCGGAGCTGCTGGTACGAGAGGCTCTTAGTGCCGCGGAGCATGAGCCCCGACAGCATCGAGGCGGCCTCGCGCAGCTCGCGCAGGCTCTCGGCATTTCCATAGCGGAGCGTCAGCGACAGGTTCACCTCCTCATCGCGCGTCGGCTTGGGCAGCAAGGCGACCTTGATCCCGCTTGGCAGGCGCGTCCGCGTGGTGCGGCTCTCGACATTGGCAAAGCTGTAGTCGAACTCCTCGACCGTGGCGACCGGCGGCCGCCCCTTGTATTCGGCGACTATTGCCTTCAGGTCGGGATTGGCCGGCACCGTCACCAGGTCCGGAGCGTCGGACGGAATGAAGTAGCCGATCGTCCGGTTCGACGGCACGAGATACCTGGCCGCGACCCGCTGCACGTCGGCGGGCTTCACCGCCTCGACCCGGTCGCGATGCAGAAAATACAGCAGCCAATCGCCCATCGCCACCCAGCTCGACAGACCGATCGCCAGCGAACTCGTGTTCAGGGCCGCCTGCCGCCGGCTGTTGCTGAAGCTTCGCTTGGCCCGCTCGACCTCTTCCTCGGTCACCCCCTTGGCAATCAATTCGTCGAGCGCGGCCAACATGATATCGCGGGCCTCGTCGAGCGAGTTTTCCTTCCGCACCGAGAGCGTAATATCGAACACACTCGGGTCGTGCTGGGCATAGGCGCCCGCCGACGCCCCGCTGGCCTTCTTCGCCTCGACGAGCGCCTTATAAAACCGCCCGGACGGAGGCGTGGAAAGAATGCTCTCCAGCACCTCCAGCGGCGCGAAATCCTCGTGCGACGCCGCCGGGATGTGATACACCGCCTCGACCAGCCCTACGTCGCCGACCCGCCGCAGCTCGACCTTCCGCTCGCCGTCTTGCGGCGGCTCCTCCGTGTAGGTCGTGTTCAGCTTGCGCGTCGGGCGCGGGATCGAGCCGCAATATTGCTCGACGTACTTCAGGGCCTTGGCCTCGTCGAACTTCCCAGCCACGATCAGCACCGCGTTGTCCGGCTGGTAATAGCGGCGATAGAAATCCTGGAGGTTGTCGATCGGCACGCGCTCGATGTCGCTCCGGTTGCCGATCGTCGTCTTGCCGTAGTTGTGCCACTCATAGGCGGCCGACATCATCCTCTTGCCGAGCAGGTTCCCGGGCGAGTTTTCGCCCCGCTCGAATTCGTTGCGGACGACCGTCATCTCCGAGATCAGGTCCTCGCGGCGGACGAAGCTGTTCACCAGCCGATCGGTTTCAAAGCGAATCGCAAACTCCAGGTTGTCGTCGGTGGCCGGCAGCGTCTCGAAGTAGTTGGTGCGGTCGGCGTTTGTCGTGCCGTTGAACGACGCCCCGCGGTCGCGCAGGGCCTTGGGAATGTTGCCGTGCGTCGGCGTTCCCTTGAACACCATGTGCTCGAGGAGGTGAGCCATGCCCGCCTCGCCGTACCCCTCGTGCCGCGAGCCGACGAGCACGGTCATGTTCACCGTCACCGTGGGCCGCGAGGGATCGGGAAACAGGAGCACTTTGAAACCATTGTCGCACTGGTACTCGGTGATTCCCTCGACGGTCGCGATTTTCTTGGGCTCGGCGGCGGCCAAGGAAGCACTGCAGGCGGCGAGGGCGATAGCCAACAGTGCCTCAAAACGGAGCAGGGAAGAGAAGCGCATCGGAACACCTTGAGGAGAAACGCGGAGATGAAGCGCCGTCATCGTGGCGCGGCGCGGGTCCAGCGTCAACAATTCCGCCCGTGAGACTTGGCATTATGCATGATTGGAATTTCTTGGTTTCGGGGGCGCCACAATTGCAAGTCCTCGTGTGTCAATCACTTACGCCGATTTTTGACTCAAATCGCGTATGCAAGTTATGCAAGTTATGCATCTCGACTTCCTGTCCATTTGCATGTCCTGCCAAACTGGCAGCATGCGCGCAAACCCACAAGCAGGTGCAAATACTGTACAAATAATCACTACTTTAGTTTCGCTGTCATTCCGTGCAAATCTAGCTAGCCTGAATTGACATTGGAAACCTGCCAACCACTGCGATAGGTTGGCCCGGCGACAATCCACGAGGAGGCTGATATGCGCGCCGTGGCAATGCCGATCGTTCTGGTCCTGCTTTGCGCTGGGGGTTCCACCGGCCTGGAACCAACCGCCCAAGATCTGGCCAATCCCGCCTGGTGGTTCGCGCGGGCCCGGGCGGAGATGAAGTTAGTTACCGACCCCGAGCAACAGGCGCTAGTTGGCTCAATGATTTCGGGTGC
>JAKEHX010000183.1 GCA_022614795.1 Planctomycetaceae bacterium
ACTCCGAGTCGCCGCCCGGGCGCTGGCGAAAAACAAGCTCCGCGCCGGGTTGACCGTGCTGGGGGTTGTCATTGGCATTGCCGCGGTGACGGCCATGGTTTCGCTGGGCCAAAGCGCCAGCCTGCTCGTGCAGGGGCAGCTCCAGAGCCTGGGCACCAACGTCGTCATCGTCTTTCCCGGCGACAGGCGGCGCGGGGGCGTGAGGCAGGGCCTCGTAACGACGCTGACCGCCGCTGATTCCGAGGCCATCGTCGAGCATTGCCCGACCATCGTGGCCAGCTCGCCGATCGTGGTGGCCCAGGCCCAGCTCATCTTCGGCAATGCCAACTACCAGCCGCGGGAGATGTACGGCGTGGGCACGCAGTATTTGACGGTCCGCAATTGGCCGCTGCGGCATGGCGAGTTCTTCTCCGACAGCGACGTGAATTCCGCCAACCAGGTTTGCATCATCGGCCACTCGGTGGTCGCCAAGCTCTTTCAGACCAGCAACCCCCTGGGCGAAAGGCTCCGCATCAAGGGGATTCCCTTCGAAGTGATCGGCATTCTCGAGACCAAGGGGGCCAACATGGTCGGCGAGGACCAGGACGACATCGTGATCATGCCGTACACGACGATGCGCCGCCGGCTGCAAGGGTCGGAGTTCGACAACGTCAATGCGATCATGTGCTCGGCCAAGTCGATGACGCTGATGGCCGACGCCGAGAACGAGATCAACCAGCTCCTGGCCGAGCGGCACCGCATTAACCCCGGCGAGCCGCTCGATTTTGACGTGGGGACGACCATCGAGATCGCCAACCTGATGGGGATCATCATCGGCACGCTGACGATGATGATCTCGTCGATCGCCGGCATTTCGCTGATTGTCGGCGGGGTGGGGATCATGAATATCATGCTGGTCAGCGTCACCGAGCGGACCCGCGAGATCGGCATTCGCATGGCCGTGGGCGCCCGCTCGTGGGACATTTTGCTCCAGTTCCTCGTAGAGTCGATCCTGCTTTCGTGCATTGGCGGAGTGATCGGCTTTGCCCTGGGGTGCGGAGCGTCGGTCGGCCTGACGGTGCTGATCAACACCCTCACCAGCGGCACGAAATGGCCGATCGTCATTTCGATTCCGGCCGCGATCATGGCGTTCGTCTTTGCGGCGGCAGTGGGCGTCTTCTTCGGCTTCTACCCAGCCCGGCGAGCGAGCCTGCTCGATCCGATCGAGGCGCTGCGGTATGAGTAGTGGAGCCCGCGGCCGCTAATTCGTCGATGATTTTGGTATAATGTTGCAAGAATAATCTCCTCCGCGTGGCAATAGGCGCGGCCAATTGATGGAGCAGTCCATTGACAACTACGTCTTCACCGGCGGATGTCGATTGGGAATCCGAAATCCTCAGTCGAGTCATCGATCCCGATTCTCCGACGTTTTCAGTCGATGCTTCCCGCGCGATCATCGCCCTCGGATTCGATAAGGCCGACCTGGCGCGCATGAATTCGCTCGCCGAATCTGGCCGTCAAGGCCAATTGTCGCCTGAAGAGAACGCGGAGTTAGAAGCATACTTGCTTGTCGGGCGCTTCCTGGCTCTCATTCAGGCAAAAGCTCGCGTATCGCTCCGCGTTCAAAAAACAGCAAGCCGTACCTAGAAGCGCATGGCTACGGCACTTGAGCGCGCGGTGTGGCAGCGAGCCGGTTCGGCCTGCGAATACTGTCACCTGGCACAGATCTTTGACCCGTTGCCGTTTCAACTTGACCACGTCATTGCGAGGCAACACGGAGGCCAGACGACGGAGGAAAATCTGGCGCTATCGTGCTTATTCTGCAACAAGCACAAGGGCCCAAACATTGCCGGGATCGATCCTCAATCGCGTCGATTGGTTCGCCTGTTTCATCCGCGTCGAGATAAGTGGTCACGACATTTTCAATGGAGTGGCGCTATTCTCGTTGGTCGCACGGCGATTGGGCGTGCCACGATTGAAGTTTTGGCGATCAACCACCCGCAAAACGTGGCTCTACGGCGGGCCCTTATTGAAAACGGAGAGGTCTTCGGGGAATAGCCTCACGCGCCGCCGCGGCAAAGTCATGAGCATTTCGGCCGCCAGGCGGAGCTGGTCATTCCCAAACTTATGTGCGGAATCGAGCGTCGATTCGACATTTTGGGCGGAGCCGCAATGGACTTAGCCGCCGTCGGTGTAACGGACGGGGGTTTGCGTTTGGTCGCAGTTCGCCGCGGTCAAGCGGGGCGGACGGCACAATGTGCCTACTACTTTCAGGGGCCAGACTACTACGGGTGGTAGGTCGCGAGTGGTGGACATACAATCTGTAGTAGAGTTCTTGACAGATAACTGTACTGTTGATCCAATATGGAGTGGCTTGCGCGCCAGTCATGTGGCCGCCCAGACGCGTCAAGTCCAGCTAGGCTCTCGTAGCCAGTCAGGAGGAAGAGGGACATTTCCAGAAACCCCCGATTGTGCGTTTTTTGGAAACGTTCACTTCAGATTGGTGCGGGAAAACCGGGCGTTTTTTGCAGGAGACGTTTCCAACTGGGGCGTTCGGGTGGAAATGTCGGCTAAGTGACTGGCCGGCTTGGGGTTAGACGCTCCAGCAGGGCCGTTTGGCGGAGCGGGCGTTGGAAATGTTCGGTGCAATGGGCGGTAAAAGATTGGGGGTAAAAGATGGTTGCCACGGTGAAGCGTCGGCTGCGGCGCGCGCTAATAATCGAGCCGTCAGGAGGTAAACTTGCTAACGTGGCCCGCGCGGCGGGTAAAGTCGTAAGTCGTTGCCAGACAGGGATTTGTGGAGTTAAGTGGCGATTTTTTCCGCCACAATCGGCGGAAAAGTTTAATTTCGATCTGATCGAGGCCCGGGGGCAGGACCTGAAGTCTGGCGACTTCAGCTACATGGATTTCCTACTTCGCCATCACTCCCACCACGGCCGGAAGATACTTCCGCACGTCCCACGCCTGGGCGGCCGGCAGGAGGCCAAAGTCAAACCGCTCGTCGGCTTCGACGACAAACAGGCTGCCCGCGGGCGCTGCGGCGTGCAGCCGCTCGATCAGACGCAGCATGTCGTCGCGGCGCGACTCGTAAAACTCGTACGGCGGCGAGCAGAACACCAGCCACGGCCGGTCGGCAGGCAACTGGCCGAGTTTGTTCCACTTGAACGTGTCGGCGAATTGCACGTCCGCCTGCTCACCGACGCCAAGCTGCGCCGCGTTGCCTTCGATCAGTCTGCAAGTCGGCAGATGCCGCTCCAGAAACGTGGCTTTCACCGCTCCCCGGCTGATTGCTTCCAGGCCGAGCGCCCCCGTGCCGGCGAACAGATCGACGGCGTGAGTCCCCACAACCCGCGGGCCCAGCAGGTTGAACACGGCTTCCCGAACGCGGTCCTTCATGGGCCTGGTGCGCTCGTCGCCGCTGTAGGCGAGCGGCCGGCCGCGGAGCTTCCCGCCGACAATCCGCAAGCCGACCGTTTCGCGGCCCGCCGGTACGTCCGGCTGGCGATCCTTCTTGCGTTTCATCGGGTGAAAATGGGCAATTCGAGCGAACCGGGGAGGGTAAAGCCAACGTAACAAGGACTGCGTTGCCCCACCTTAATCGGTGCGGCCCGGCGTGTTAAGTTACTGGCACGATTGGAGTTCGGCAGCGATTGCCCAAATTCATCCGGACTGGCGTTTCCTGCCAAGCCAATCCGGTCCTGGAGCGCTATCCATTATGAAGCGGTTCGTCACCATGTTACGTCTGGCCCTGGCGGTCATGTTTTTTCCCGTCACGCTGGCCCTGGTCAGCCACGCCGTTGCCCAAAACGATCCGGCCAAGCCCGCCACCACGCCACCCCCGGCTGCCGAGAAGCCCGCCGACCCTAACAAACCCGCGGCAACAGCCTTCAACAAATTGTTCGGCGAGTGGAAGACGCTGATCAAGGACCTGCGGCAGGTCAAGGTGAAGTACCAGACCGCGCCGGAGGCCGATCACGCCAAATTGACCGACGAGTGGAATGCCCTGCTCGCCAAGGGAAACGACATGCTCGCCCGGCTTCAGGACGCGGCGCTGAAGGCCTATGAAGAGGCGCCGAACGAGGACCCTCAGCTCACGCGGTTTTTGGTGAAGCTGGTCAGCGATGCAGCCGACCGCGACGAATACGAGTCGGTGCTCGCGGTCGCCACGGTGCTGATCGACAACAAGTGCGAAGACCGCACGATCTTTGGCCCGGCGTCGCTGGCCGCATTTGCCACGAGCGACTTCGACAAGGCAATCGAGTGGAACAAATTGGCCAAGGAGGCCGGCAGCCCCAATGAACTCCTGAACCGGCCCGATCTCGATCT
>JAKEHX010000184.1 GCA_022614795.1 Planctomycetaceae bacterium
CGATGCGGACACGGTGAAGGCCATTCGCCGCGTCAACGCGGCCGCCGAGCCTTTGCTAGCGGCTGGGCCAGCCTCCGCGGCGATTGAGCCGCGCGCCATTGCCACCTTCAACGACACGATCGAAGCGGGCGCCGGCAACGATGCGGTGCTCGGGCAGCGGGGTCAAGACAAGATCGCCGGCGACGGCGGGGCAGACTATCTCCAGGGAAACGACGGCAACGATTCGATCTCCGGCGGCGACGATAACGACGCGATCTATGGCGGACTCGGAGCCGATCGGCTCGGCGGGGACGGCGGCGATGACCTGATCGTCGGCGGGGCCGGCGACGACGGCATCGGCGGCGGTACGGGAAGCGACACCGCCTTCGGCGGCGAAGGGCACGACACGCTGCTCGGAGACGGCGGCATCGACTACCTGGTGGGCGGCTCCGGCAACGACACGCTAGGAGGCGGCGAAGACGACGACTGGATGTTTGGCGACGCGACCAACGCCCCGGCAGCCAACTTCACCAACTGGCTCGAATATGCGCTCGATTTCATGGACGTCAATCGCGGGCTGGATTCGCTTTCCGGCGATGGCGGCGACGATTTTCTGTTCGCTGGCAACGACAACGACCGGGCCAGCGGCGGCGAGGGGGTCGATCTGGTGATTGGCGGCGTTGGCGACGACGGGCTGTCGGGCGGAGGGGCCAACGATGTTCTCCTGGGCGATACGCTCTCGACCAATCCGGGCGGCGACAGCGAGATCATCGCCGCCGCGGAAGGCCTGTCGGCAATGGCTGCCGCGATTGTCACCAGCGTCCGCCGCGTCGCGCCCGAGCCGATCCCCGAGCCGACATTCAACGACACGATCCTGGGAGGCGTGGGCGACGACATCGCGCTCGGCCAGCAAGGGCACGATGGGCTCTGGGGAAATGTCGGCGACGACCTGTTGCTTGGGGGCGAAGGGTTCGACCAGGTGTATGGCCAGGAGGGAGCCGATTTGCTCTGGGGCGGCGCGGGCGATGACCTGCTCGATGGCGGCGAAGGGAACGACTTTCTCTTCGGCGAAGCGGGCAGCGACGATTTGACCGGCGGCCCGGGAACCGACTACTTCGACGGCGGCGCGGGCGCCGACAAGATTCACGCGATCGACGGCGCGATCGATCTGATCGTCTTCGACGACGAGGACGGCGTCGATGCCGATCCATTTGACATCTTCATCTGACGCCAACCCAATGCGTCGATTTCATCGAAGGCCTCACACTCCTCACGCGGAGCCGACCCGCGATGCGGGTGCCCGCCCTACGGTGAGGGCACAAGCTGCAATCGGTTCCGCGCCACTTCCTCGACTTTGGCTCGTGACCAGGCGAGCGGAAAGTACTTCCCTTCTGCCCAAAGAGGCAGGAGGTCGCCATAGTGCGGGCTGCCCGGCTGGCCGGACTGACCCGGGGCGCTTGTGGCCAGGCCGCGATCCCAATCGGCCAGATCGAAAACGTGGCGGTACGTCGCCCCGTGAAGCTGCCGGAAGTTGTCGTCATGGCGGGTATTGAGCGGCGTGTGCGCATCGCCGGCCCGCTCGACCGGCGCAAGATCCAGCGCCGTGGCATACGCGGGCCCAAGGTTGGCCAGGGGATGCTCGAACTTCGCCGTGTGCAACTTGCCCCAGCGCCACTGTGCTGGGTCGTCGCCCAGCTTTGCCTTCGTCCGATCGACGGCAATCGCCAGGGCACTCTTGACCAACTCGTCTCGCTTGCGAACCGGGTCAGCGCCGAACCACGCCGCGGAGGGATGAGTCAAGTGATCGATCATCACGGGCAGGCTGCGGAGATCGGCCCGCTCGAGCGTTTCCTTGGGCAATCGCTCGTCGAAGAATGCAGAAATCAGCGCCTGCACCCACGCTGCATAGAGCGGGGCAGCCTGAGAATCGCGCGCCAGGTCGCCATTCCAGTCGGTCAGCAACTTGCCGTACGTCACAAGCTCGGGGGACAGGGCGACTTTGCTCAGCACGCTGGTCAATGCCCGCGCCGGCAGCGACGTGCTGTCGTGCTGCATCGCCTGAAAATCGTCGAGCGAGAATTGCTTGCCCGCGACCAGCCGATCGCGAATCCGCTCGAAGCGGTACGGCGCCGACCACTCGTATGCAATCTTGTGCTGGTAGCCATCGGGAAGAATCTTCTGGTTCGCGGTCGCCAGCCAGTGCGTGGGAGGATTGAACGACTGCGGCAACTGGCTAGCGGACAGAAATCCTTGCCACTCGTGACGGCTGGAAGCGCCTGGCACAGGTAGGAGACCTGTCGAATTTTGCCGAACCGGCGTGAGCGCCGCGGCGACCCAGCCGATCTGGCCATCGACGTCGGCGTAAACGTAATTGAGGCCAGGCAGCTTGCAGCTTTCGATCGCCCGCAGAAATTCCTGCTTGTTGGCGGCGCGAGCGACGGCGAGGCCCCCCAGGTAGGCCGCCGTGCCGGGCTCGCTGCCAGACCACTTCAGAGCGATGGCGGCTCGTTTGGACTCATCCTGATGAATGACCGGACCGTGCCTCGTAAACCGCAGCTCCAGCTCGAGCGGCTCAGCGCGGCCGCGGACGCGAATCGACTCGCGCACGATTCGCATCGGCTCCCAGCGGTCCAGGACCTTGTAGCGCCGCGGGTCGTCCGGATGTGTCTCCTCGACGAAGAGGTCGGCCTGGTCAGTGCCGACGATCGTAATCCCCCAGGCAATCCGCTCGTTGTGCCCCAGGGCGATGCCCGGCAGGGCAGGCTCGCCGCTGCCGATGGCGTGCCATCCGGGAGCGTGCAGGTGCACCAGGTACCGCAGCGACGGCAGCGTCAGCGGCCGGTGTGGATCGCTGGCCAGAAGCGGCTTGCCCGAAGCCGAAAGCGTGCCATCGACTACCCAGTTGTTGCTTTCGCTGGCCGCGGGCTGGAACTTGAGGACGCGCGTCGCCGCGGCATAGCCCCGATAGATATCGGGAGTGATCGAAGCCAAATCGAGGCCGGCGGCAGGCGCGAAATCGACGGGCGGATCGGCCGGCGCAATCAGTCGTGCCTGCTCGATTCCGACGCGGGCAATCAGCCGGGCCCGCGTCACTTCCCGCTGCCAGTTGCCGGTCATGATCATGCCCGACATCCGCGTTAGAACGTCCTCGGGCTCCCACTTCTGCGGGTGGTAGCCGAGGATTTGGAACTCGATTGGCAGCTTGCCGGCACCCTGCACGTGGCCGATGCAGGCGTTGATGCCGGCCACGAATGCCGTCGCGATTTCGCGCGTGTCGGGCGAGTAGCTGGTCCATTCGGCCTGCATGTCGCCGCGATAGCGAGCCAGGCGGACGAAGCGGTCGGCTTCGATCGCTTCCTCGCCAAAGATTTCGGCCGTTTCGCCGCGGCCGATCCGCCGCCACAGATCGATCTGGAACAGGCGGTCCTGCGCCGCCACGAAGCCCTGGGCGAAGAACAGGTCGTGCTGGTTCTGGGCGTAGATGTGCGGGACGCCCCACGCGTCGCGAAGCACCTCTACGGGCTGCTCGACGCCCGCCAGGACAATTTTGCCGTCGAGCTGGGCCAGCACGGCGCTGGCACGCCGGGCCAAATCTTCCGGCTTCGGTTGGGCGCTTGCGGGAGAAGAAATCGCCATGAGCAGCACACAATGGCCAAGGACGCACCGAAGCGGCAAATGCATAGGGGGCTCCGCAAGGCTACCAGGCCAGCGTGGCCTGCACCGGCTGATGATCTGAGACGAAGCGGCCATCCACGCGCGGATCGTCAATCTGATGCGACTCGACGGACAGACCGCGGACGAAGATGAAGTCGATCTTGGCGCCGGCCCGGATTTCTTTGAATCCGTTGGAGGTGCTTTCGCCGCCGGCATGGGGCTTGCGGCTTGCGAACTGGGCATCGATCAGCTTGACGGATTCGCCGGGCTGCCCTGCAAGAACCCTGTACGGCTCTTGCCGGGCCATGCAGTTGAAATCACCGGTGAGCACGACCGGCAGCGCACCAGCTTTGTCGCCATCCAACTCGTCGATCTTGCGGACAAGCAGTTTGGCACTTTCGAGTCGGGCCTGCACTCCCCGATTGTCGAAGTGCGTATTGACCGCGAGCAGCGGCTTGCCGGTGAGTTTATCGCGGAGCTTGACCCACGAGACGACGCGCGGCAATCCGGCGTCCCAACCCTTGCTGCCAGGTTTGTCGGGCGAGTCCGACAACCAAAACGTCCCCTTATCGAGAAGCTCGAAGCGCTCTGTGCGGTAGAAGATTGGCGTTGCCTCGCCCTTGATCCCGTCATCGCGGCCGACGCTATACACGGCATAGCCGGCCAGATGTTCCGCCAAAAAGTCACGCTGCTGTGGCAGGACCTCTTGCATACCGATTAGATCGGCCTTCGTTTCGCGCAGATATTTGACCATTGCCTCGCGGCGGTTCGTCCAGATGTTCGGACCATCGTCCGGGTTGTCGTAGCGGATGTTGTAGGTCACGACCGTGAAGGGCGCCGCAGGCCTTGGCGCCTCGGCCGCAGCGACGGTGGCCGCGCAAGCCACGAAGCCCGGCAAGGCCAGCCAAAGCCGCGCCCCAGTTTTGGCAAAATCCACTGCAATGTCTCCTCGCTAAGGCTTCGGCTTGTCGCTCATCGGGTTGTCGCTCAATTGCTCCTTGTCGTCCCGCGCAAACCACATCATGTGTTGCCAGGGCAAGCCATCGAACTCCTTGACGAGCTTGAAGCCGTTGGCCGGCCACTCCTTCATGATTTGTGCTTTGCTCATTTTGTGCTCGGGCTTGATGGGCACCTTGGGGTCTTCCGTGCGAAACTCGACGAGCACGCACACGCCGTCGGGCGAAAGCGACTCGCGCATCGCGGCGAGCATCTGCTCGGGATGCGAGAATTCGTGATAAACATCGACGAGCAGGATCATGTCGATCTTGCCCTTGGGCAGCCGCGGGTCGGTGAACGTGCCGAGAATCGGCGAGATATTGCGGATCCCGGCCGCGTCGGCCCGGTCGTTGAGCATCTTCAGCATCTCGGGCTGGATATCGATGCCGTACACGTGGCCGGACTCGCCGGTCATTTTGGCAAGCTGGAGCGAATAGAAACCGTTGCCGCAGCCCATGTCGCAGATCGCCATGCCTTGCTTGACGCCCAGATTGGCCAGCATCAACGAGCAGCGTTCTTCCTGCTCGCGGTTGTCGCGGGTCAGCCATTCGGCGCCGAGGTAATGCATCGTCTGTGCGATGCGGCGGCCTTTGTATACCTCAAGGGCCGGCGGAGTGCGGATCGGCTTAAGCGACCGTGGGGGATCAGGCTGCTGGGCGAGCGCGTGCGAAGCCAGCGAGACCAGAATGACGAAAGCGAGGCAGCGTGAGAGGCAGCCCATGCGCAAAGTTCCCCGAGGACGATCGATCGGATACATCATGCCAGGAGCCATCCTATGACGCCCCGGGACTTGCCTGCAACCGCTAAAAGTCTTGACGTGCAGCGTGCGGTCGCATCAGATAATATAGACAATATGTCTTCAATCTCCGACTCGCGGCGCCTAGAACATGACGACTTATACTGCGCTTCCCGAGGCACTCGATCCCGAATCGCCGGTTGCCAGGCGTGCCGCGCTCCGGCGGTGGTGGCTGTTGGCGACGCTCCTGGTGATTGCACCGTTGGTCCTGGCCGTGGTAGCAGTCCTGACGCTGGTCATCATTCTGGTCGCGCAGCACGGGGCAGCGGCGGCCAGGGTGAAGGAGGAGGTTGCCAGGATTCACGCGGCGGGCGAGCCGATCACGACGCAGGATTTGTACGCGCAGCTGCGCGTGCCCGGCACAGCGGCGGACATTACGCACTTGTGGCTCGCGGCGCTCGACTCGCTCGACGAGAATCGGTTCAACCTTGATGCCAAGGCGCTGCCGATCATCGGTGAAGGAAATCCCAGCGTCGTGCCGCCCGCCGACGTGGCCGGCGTGGAGGCGCTATTGGCCAAATACGATGCCACGGTGCAGGCCACGCTCGTTGCGGCACAGGCGGAAGGCCAGTGCCGCTTTGCCGTGAAATTCGAAGACGGCTTTGGTGCGCTATTGCCCAATGCCCAAAAGATCCGCACGCTGGCCAACCTCATGAAACTGCGCAGCCGTGCGGCCGTGGCCCGCGGCGATTCCGAGCAGGCGGTGGAATCGGTCGAGGCCCTCTTCGGCGCGTCGCGGGCCCTGTCACATCAGATGCTGCTGATTGAACATTTGGTGCGGCTGGCCACAGCGAACATAGCGCTAAATGAGGTTGAATTCCTGCTGAGCGAGGCTCGGCTCGACGACGCGCAGCTGGTGCGGCTGGCGCGGCAGGTCGAGGCGCTCGACTTTCAGCAGGGGCTGACGACGTCGCTGGTCGGCGAGCGGGGCATGGGCTATCACGCGTTCCATCACATGGAGCAGATGTCGATGGGCGACGTGGTGAGCAAGCCGAATCCCGGCGAGGGAATCCTTTCGCGGCCGGACGATTGTCGGCTCTTTTTGGAATTCCTGCGGGACATGATCAAAGCCTCGCGCGAGCCCTTCCCCCTGGCGATCGACCAGCAGGAGGCGATCGAGGGGCGGCTCAAGCAACTCGCGGGGACGAAGAATCCGCTCGAACGCTACAACGCGATGGTGACGCTGCTCATCTTGCCGGCGACCGGCAAGAGCTTTCAGGCGACCGGGCGAGGCCTGGCGAAGCGCGAGGCCACGCTGTGTGCCATCGCGGCCGAGCGCTATCGGCTCAAGCATGGCCAGCTGCCGCAGAAGCTGGAAGATCTGGTGCCTGAGTTCCTGGCGGCCGTGCCCAGCGATCCGTTCGACGGCCAGCCGCTGCGGATGGCCGCCAAGGACGGGGGCCTCGTCTTCTACAGTGTTGGAGCGGACCGGAAGGACGACGGCGGCGTCGAAAACGAGCAGCGCGGCGAGCCGGACATCTGCGTGCGCCTTAAGCTAGAAGCTCCGCGCAACAAATAGGCCCGCACGCGCGTGCGGGCCTAAAGA